>CAYNUD010000025.1:0-15849 GCA_964400315.1 uncultured Clostridium sp.
TGCCCTGAACATATGCGGTTTTGCTGATTGTCTCTCTGTATGCAACCTTGGGAACAGAAAGGTCAACTTCAACGCCGAACTTGTTTTTGAGCTTTGTAACAACGGAATCAAGGTGCTGTTCGCCGAGACCGGAGAGAATCTGCTCCTTGGTTTCCGCATTAGTCGAATATGAAATGGTAAGGTCTTCTTCGGCAAGTCTGTTGAGACCTGCGGCAACCTTATCTTCCTCACCCTTCTTGCGAGCTTTAACAGCCATGGAAAGACAGGGCTTCGGGAAATTAACGCCTTTAAGCTCGATTTCCGACTTGGGAGCGCACATGGTGTCGCCCGTCTTGAATCCGGAGAGCTTCGTTACAATACCGATATCGCCGGCGGGAATGCAGGAAGCATCCTCTTGCTTGCCGCCCTTGGGGAACACTATCTTACCCATTCTCTCGGTTTCACCGGTACGGGAATTGTAAGCGGGAGTGTCGGGAGTGATTTTGCCCGAAATGACTTTGAAGTATGACATCTTGCCTACGAACGGGTCAGCGACGGTCTTGAAGCAGATAGCCGCAAGAGGTCCGTTTTCATCGCAGGTCAAATCGCCTTCGGAAGCAACGGAAGCCGCATCGGGAGCGGATTGAACGATACTGTTGTTGATAAGGTCGACCGCTTCAAGCATATAGCCAGAGCAAGCATATACGGGGCAAATGTCGCCTGCAAGAATGCCGGCTTTAAGTCCCTTGTCGATTTCGTCATCGGTAAGGTCAACGCCCTCAAAGAATTTTTCCATCAGTTCGTCGTCCGTGCAGGCAACAGCCTCGATGAAAGCATCTCTCATTCTGCCGATTCTTTCGTCACCGTCGGGCATCGGAGCATCGGAACGCTTGCCGTCCTTGTAGGAGAAAGCTTCGTTACGGGAGAAGTCAACATATGAAACAACCTTGTCGCCCTCAACATAAGGAACAACTACGGGACAAATCTTATTGCCGTATTCTTCTTTAAGAGAATCAAATGTCTTGTAGAAGTTAGCATTTTCACCGTCGCAACGGGAAATCGCAAACATTTTGTTTATACCTCTGTCGGTAGCCGCTTTGTATGCTTTTTCGGCGCCTACGTCAAGGGGAGTACCGGAAGCGAGAACGATAAGAACAGCACCGGCAGCGCGGATACCTTCGCTCATGCCGCCCGCAAAGTCGAAAAGACCCGGAGTGTCGATTATATTTATTTTTGTGTTCTTCCATTCAAAGGAAGCGATTGCGGATGCAATTGAGGACTTGCGTCTCTTTTCCTCGGGGTCAAAGTCGAGAACGGTGTTGCCGTCCGCAACTCTGCCGAGTCTGTCGGTCGCATTTGAAATATAAAGCATTGCCTCTGCAAGCGTAGTTTTACCTCTGCCGCTGTGACCGGCGAGAACAATGTTTCGGATGTCTTTTGCACTGTAGGATTTCAAGAAAGCTGCCTCCTTAATATAAACCCGTCTGTGGGAACGGGAAAAAATTATAATCCGGCGGATGCACCGCATTGAAAACATTGTAACACAAAAGAAACCGCATTTCAATAATTTTTTGTGATTTTTTATAAAAAATATTGACTAAACGCACTTTTTCTGTATCAAATTTCAATATTATTCGTCTGTTTTTTCATTTTCGGAAACATCTTCGGCGGCTCTGCCGTAGAGGTGAATTATTCCCTCGGTGTTGAGTGCTTTAATCAGAACGAAAGTTATGGGGACGAAGAAAAGACCGAGCACGCCGAAAAGCTGTAGGCCGATATACATTCCGGCAAGGGTGAGTATCGGATGCATATCTACGTTCATGGCAACAAGACGGGGTTCGAGAATCTGGCGGATGACGGTGATTATTCCGTAGAGCACGAGCAAGCCGATTCCGAGGCCTGTTTTTCCCGTGAACAGGCTGACGACCGCCCAAGGAATCATGACCGTGCCTGTTCCGAAGACGGGAAGAATATCGACTAACGCCGTGCAGATGGCAATTACGAGAATGTATCCGCCGGTGTATATTCCGATGAGCTTCATCAAATTGAGACCGATTGAGACCTCGCAGAACGTGATGAACATTATAGTTAAATAGGATTTACACATTTTTCCGAGGATGTCTATGAGCAGATGCTTTGTTCTGACGAGAGCGTGTTCATGCTTTTCGGAAACGTTACGTTTTATCATAGAGGTGAAATTGTCGTAATCGCAGGTGATAAAGAAACAGGCGATAATGCCTATGAGCGTTGCGGTAACGACGGTGGGAATTTGTTTTGCGGTTGAAAGCAGACCGCCCAAGGGCGTGGCGAGAACCGACAAATCGAAGCCGGCGAATCCGCTTGAAAGTCCCTCATGAAGCTCCGCTTCGTTTTTTGTTGCAAGAAGGAGCTTATCCGCAAAATCGCTGACGGCATCCGTGACCGTTTTTTCTATTCCGTCGGGCAGAAAATCCACTGCATTGTTTATCCAAGACTCTGCGGAACGTATGAGATTCGGCAAATCTTCCGCTTTTTGCATGACATAATTTCCGAAGCCTTTAAATTCGACGGCGATTCGGTAGCCGACAAGCACAATCAGGCTTATTAAAATCGAAAGTATCAAAATCACGGCGATAACGCCGATGACCGCTTTTTTGATTTTCGTCTTTTTGTGAATCGCTCTTATCGGCTTTTGCAGGAACATTGCGATTGCAAAAGCAAAAACGAACGGAGCGACGATGCCGAACGCATATTTCAGAAACAGACAGTAAACGGAAACTATTATCGCAAAATAAACTATATTTATTATTGCGGCTCTTCTTTTTTCGGTGGTTGACATTTCAGCACCTCCCATGTTTTTGTAAACATTCTACACCATTTTCAACAAAAGTTCAATCGGCAACGGAATAAAATTCCGAAAAAGTTAATAAATTTTACTTTTACCTCTTTATTATTATGAAAATATATGATAATATAAGCGTTAGTTATATTTATCGGCACGGGAAGAAGTTTTGCCGAAAATTCACTTGATAAAATTTCATTCATATAAATGAGAAAGGAAACGATGAAAATGTATGTTGCGATAATGGGTTACGGCGTAGTAGGTTCGGGTGTTGCCGAGCTGCTTGCCAAGAACCATGAGCATATCGAGGAAAAATGCAAAAGCAAGCTCGAACTGAAATACATTCTTGACCGAAGAACTTTCCCCGGTGATGCCAATGAGGAGCTTGTTATTTCCGATTTTGCAAAAATTCTCGAGGATGACGGCGTTAAAATCGTTGTTGAAACGATGGGCGGACTTCATCCCGCATACGAATACGTCACCGCTTGCATCAAGGCAGGCAAAAGCGTTGTTACGTCGAACAAAGAACTTGTTGCGGTAAAAGGTTGTGAATTGTTGGAGCTTGCCGAAGAGATGAACGTAAACTTTCTTTTTGAAGCGAGCGTTGGCGGCGGAATTCCGATAATACGACCTATAAGCCAGTGTCTTGCGGCAAACGATATCGACGAAATTGCCGGCATACTTAACGGGACGACCAATTTTATTCTCACAAAAATGATTTCCGACGGAATGACTTTCGAGGATGCTTTATTTCTGGCGCAGAGAAACGGCTATGCGGAACGCGATTCTTCCGCCGACGTTGACGGTATAGATGCTTGCCGTAAGATTTGCATTCTTGCCGCTTTGTGCTTCGGTAAGCATGTTTATCCCGAATCCGTATATACCGAGGGAATCAGAAAAATTGATCTTGCCGATGTTGAATATGCCCGTTCGTGGGGCGGTGTAATAAAGCTTATAGCAAGGGCAAAAAAACTCGGCGACGGCAGAATTTCCGCGCTTGTTTCACCCGCTTTCGTTCAACAGCACAGTCAGCTTGCATCGGTTGACGATGTTTTCAATGCGATTTTGGTAAGAGGCGATGCGATAGGCGACGTCGTATTCTACGGCAAGGGCGCGGGAAAGATGCCCACCGCAAGTGCCGTTGTTGCCGATGTTATCGACTGCGCAAAGCATATGGAACGCAAAAAATTCTTCGGCTGGCATGAGGGAGTTTCCGAATACGTTGCCGACAGGCTTGAAAACATCACTTCGTTTTATGTCAGACTCTTTACAGAGAATGCGGCGAATACGCTTGCTCTTGCGGGCAGAGAATTCGGCGAAATACGTCCGCTCACACGCACAAATGCCCCCGAGGGCGAGGTTGCGTTTGTTACAAAACCGTTCTCCGAGGGCGAATTTGAGGAGAAGCTCCGACTTCTCGGCTCCGAGGTAAAGTCGGTCATAAGAATTACCGATTATTGATATCGAATAACGGAGGTACCATATGTCTTTAATTGTGCAGAAATTCGGCGGCAGCTCGGTTGCCGATGCCGAAAGAGTTATGAATGTTGCGAGAATCGTAACGGATACCTATAAGCAGGGCAATGATGTTGTTGTGGTTGTTTCGGCTCAGGGCGACACGACCGATGACCTCATTGAAAAGGCACGGGAAATAAATCCCAAGGCTTCGAAGAGAGAAATGGATATGCTTCTTTCCGCAGGCGAGCAGATATCAATTTCACTTCTTGCCATGGCGATTGAAAGTCTCGGATTTCCCGTTTGTTCACTGCTCGGCTGGCAGGCGGGCTTCTCAACAAATTCCGTCTACGGCAGTGCGAGAATCAAAAAAGTCAACACCGAAAGAATCAAAATGGAAATAGCGAAGAAAAATATCGTTGTCGTTGCGGGCTTCCAAGGTCTCAACAAATATGACGATATAACAACGCTGGGCAGAGGCGGCTCGGACACAAGCGCCGTTGCGATTGCCGCTTCCATGCACGCGGATCGCTGTCAAATATATACCGACGTTGAGGGAGTTTACACCGCAGACCCCAGAAAGGTCAAGGGCGCAAGAAAGCTCGGCGAGATAACCTATGATGAAATGCTCGAGCTTGCCACTCTCGGCGCACAGGTACTCAACAACCGTTCGGTTGAAATGGCAAAGAAATACAATGTAAAAATCGAGGTGCTGTCAAGTCTTGTAAGAGCACCCGGAACCATCGTCAAGGAGGTCGCAACCATGGAAAAAATGCTTGTCAGAGGAGTTACCAAGGATACCGATGCCGCAAGAATTTCCGTAATAGGAGTTCCCAACGTCCCCGGAATAGCATATAAAATATTCGGCAAGCTTGCCGCAAAGGATATCAATGTGGATATCATTCTTCAGTCCGTAGGAAGAAAGGATACAAAGGATATTGCCTTTACCACAAGTAAGGCAAAGAGCGCAGAGGCAATTGCCGTGCTTGAATCTCTCGAATTGCTCAGCGGACTTGAAATTACCTGCGATGAGAGCGTTGCGAAGGTTTCGGTAGTCGGTGCGGGAATGGAATCTCATCCCGGCATTGCCGCAAAGATGTTTGAAGCGCTTTTCGAGGCGGATATCAATATCCAGATGATAGCTACAAGTGAAATTAAAATTTCCGTTCTCATTGATGCGGAAGATGCGGATAAGGCTGTAGAAGCGGTGCATAACGCTTTTATTCCCGTTCTCAATTAATATACATTATGTATATATATTAAAATCGCGGATGTGCGATTGAATTAAATATGAAGAATCCCCGCCGAGAATACGGTGTGTCCGTATCCCGACGGGAATTTTTATATTCTGTTTTGAAGTATTACCGTGCGTGGCGGATGAATTCGTTGAAGAGATTTTGGTGAGGCTTACTGTGCATACCGAGAAATTCGGGGTGCCACTGAACGGCAATGCAAAAGGGGTGTTCGGGCATCTCGACCGCTTCTATTATACCGTCGGAGCTGACGGCGGCGGCAACGAGTGTTTCGCCGACGTTTTTTACCGCCTGATGATGCAGACTGTTTACTCCGATTTCGTCCCTGCCGAGAATTTCGTGAAGTTTCGTCCCCTTTTTAACGGTAACCTTGTGTGCCGAAAAACTCTTTTTCAGGTATGCGGTATGGCTGTATTTCTGAATGTCGGAAATATCCTGATAAAGCGTTCCGCCGCATAGGACATTGAGCATTTGGGAGCCTCGGCATATGCCGAAAATCGGCTTGCCCGTTTTGAGAAACGAAGGAAAAATAATGCTTTCGGCAGCATCGCGCACTTCGTTCGTTTTTCCGCATTTGTCGCTTTTTTCTTCACCGTAAAGGGCAGGCTCGACGTCTGCACCTCCCGGAAGCAGGAGCCCGTCGCATTCGAGGGCTTCTTTTGCGGCTTTTTCGGGGTCGTCAAGCTCTATCCACCTTGCTTCGCCGCCTGCTCTTTTAATACCCGCAACGTAATGAGCTTTCATGTATTTTCTGAAAAGATCCGTTCCCATTTGGGGAATTGCAATAACAGCTTTCATATATTGTTCACCGCCTTATGTGCTATTTATACAAAAAATAATAACAGACGGCATTGACATTGTCAATAGTTAATGATATCATACCCTTGAAGGAGAGGATGTTTTTGAAATACGATTTTAAAAGTGTACCCGACAGAAGAAATTGCGGAAGTACGAAATGGAATGCCGCAAAGAACGCTTCGGCGGAGAATGTTCCGCTTTCGGTCGCCGATATGGAATTTTATCCGGCACCGCAGATAGTTTCCGCAATAACCGAAACGGCGAAAACGAGCGTGCTCGGCTACACGGGCCCCACGGACAAATACTATGATGCGGTTATTTCGTGGATGAAACGTCGCCATGATTTTGATGTAAAAAAGGAATGGATGATTCAGACTCCGGGTGTTGTCGATGCTCTCGGGCTGCTCATTCAGGCAACCACCAAGGCGGGCGAAGGCGTGATAATTCTCACTCCCGTTTATTATCCGTTTGACATGACGGTGCTTGCAAAGGGAAGAAAAACAGTTTACAGCGAGCTTATCAATACAGGTAACGGCTACAAAATCGACTATGCGGATCTCGAAAGAAAATGTAAAAAGGCAAAGGCACTGCTTTTCTGCAATCCGCACAATCCGGTCGGAAAGGTTTGGTCGGAGGAAGAGCTGAGAACGGTTGCGGATATCTGCTGTCGAAACGGTGTTTTCATTATTGATGATGAGATACATAACGATATAATCATGCCCGACTGCAAGCATACGGTCATGGCAAATGTATCTCCCGCGGTGCTTAACAATATTGCGGTCTGCACCGCTCCGAGCAAAACCTTTAATCTTGCCGGACTTCAATGCTCGAACATATTTATTCCCAATGAAAAGATCCGTGCGAAGGTCAAAGCCTGTTCTTTACTGAACATGCACAGCACCCTGAACATTTTTGCATATTCCGCCTGCACCGCGGCGTATAACGAATGCGAGGATTGGCTCGACGAAATGATAGGCGTGGTACAGGAGAACGCAAGGGTTGTCGAACGCTTTATGGCGGAAAAATTCCCCGAAATAAAGGTATATCCGCTCGAAGGAACATATTTGCAATGGCTTGACATGAGAGGCCTCGGTATGACTCATGTTGAACAGAAAAAAATGCTCGAAAATGCGGGAATCTATTTTGATAACGGCGAGATGTTCGGTCCTGCCGGCAGAGGCTTCCACAGAATAAATCTGGCATGCGCCCGTGTTACAATAGAAAAAATGCTCAAACGCTTTGAAAAAGCGGTAAAGCAAGTCAGAAAAGATTGGGAGAAAAACGGTAAGCCTTATCATAAAACACTCACCGTTGGTGAAACGGTTGAAGGCTTTGAATATTCCTCACCGAGAGCGACTCACGGTGTTCTCGGAAGCTCGGGCAAAAAAACCTTGCTTGTATTTTCACGGCATATAGACTGCGAGCTTTGTAAGGCGCTTCTGGCGGCGTTCACGGCGGCATATCCCGCTTTCGCGGCAACGGGCTGTGATGTTAAATTTATATTGCAAAACGATGTTTCCGCTCTTGTGCCGCATCAGAAAAAATATCCGTTTGAGCTTATTGCCGACCCCGAATGCAGGCTGTATGACAGATACAATGTTTTTGAAGCGGACGGCATTGTGAATATGCTTGCCGGAGACAAGCTGTTTGAGCTTGTGATGGGCAAAAACGTGTATAAGCTGATTGATTCGGACATGGTAAATTCTCTCAATTCGGCGCTCGACAGTTCAAGCGAAGCGACCGAGGGACCGAGAGAAAATCAGCTTTGTGCATTCGTCGCAGTCGACAGATGCGGAAACGTTATCTATTCGCATTATTCAAAGACCATGACGGATTTCCCCGAAATCAAGGACATTATCGGAATACTCAAAAAATAATGCGGCTGAAATAAGGAGAGGACACAATGGAGAACAAAACCGAAAAAAAGAAAAAGCTGAGTGTTGCGGAGCTTTCATGCTACGGAATAGGCAACTGTATAGGCTCCGGTATATTCGTTTCCATGGGCACTGCGATAGGCTTTACGGGGCGTTCGATTCCGCTTGCGCTTATCGCGGCGTGTGTTGTTGTGTTTTTCGCATACGCATATAAAACGCTTATGTCGGGAATGTTCGTTCTTCCCGGCGGAAATTACAGTCAATCGGCTCTGCTTCAACCTCCGATTTTGGTTGGCGTTACGGCAATTTCAAACATTTTTACGGGTTTGGCATTTGCGATGTACGGACTTTCCGTTGTCGAATACGCCGCAATCATCTTTCCTCAAATTGAGCCGTACGGAAAATTTATTGCCATAGGAATAATAACGCTGTTCTTCGCAACGACATTTATGGGCGGCAAATTTATGGGTAAATTCAATCTCGTCATGGTCGGAGTGCTGATTATTTCACTGCTCGTATACATCTGTGCGGGACTTCCGCAGGTCGATTATTCCACGGTAAATCCGCTCTCCGAGGGCTATTTTGCCGACGGCCCGTTTGGATTTATCATGGCTGTGGCAATGATGAGCTTTGCCTGTCAGGGCGCAACACGGCCGATAGAGATGACTCCCGATGCAAAAGACCCGAAGAAATCCCTGCCCAAGGCGATACTTATCGCTTCTTTTGCGGTTATGATAGTGTATGTGCTTATCGCAATTGTTACCGTCGGTGTGCTTCCCGTTGAAGATGTGGCAAACAAGAATCTCGGCGTTGTTGCGGAAAAAATCTTCCCCCGCGCGATTTATGTGATATTCACCCTCGGCGGCGCATGCTTTGCAATTGCAACCTCGCTCTACGGTGCGATAGCGGGAATACAGCATCCCCTGCTTGCAACGATAGACGACGGCTGGCTCCCCTCTTTCCTCGGAAAGAAAACCAAAAAGGGATATCCGTGGGTAATGATGCTCATTCTGTATGTAATTGCGGTTGTTCCGGTGTTTGCCGATATGGGACTTGATGCGCTCATTTCGCTGATGATGATTCCCGTAATGCTTCTCAATCTCATCAACAATTGCCTGATGTTCAAGCTCTTGAAAAAATATCCCGATGCGTGGAAAAACAGTTTCTTCCATATGCCCAAGGCGGCGTTTGTCGTCACGGTAATAATAGCGATTCTTGCGGATTTGCTTATCAGCGTTGCTCTCTTTACAACGCTTAAGGCCGGCGACCAATACCTAATTCTCGGCATGATAGCTTTCCTTTTTGTATTCAGTTTTTACAGAATCAAGACGGGTAAAATCGACCTTAAGGCCCTTGCTCTCGCTAAGGAACAAGCCGAAAAAGCGGCGGAAGAAAGCGTAAATTGAGCGGCATTTGAGGTTGCGAAAGCAGAGCTTCAAAATTGATTTTTACAGAATAAGAGGCACGGTGTGCGGATTTTTCCGTGACCGTGCCCTTTTATTATCCGAAAAGAATAAACCTTTCTACAGCTCTTGCATTACGGCGGTGATGACGGTCATATCGTCGTATTTTTCACCGCAACGGCGCCGAGCGGAATTGAGAATAAGCTCCGCAAGGTCGTTGGCGTTTCCGTTTCCGCCGAAGGAACGGATTTCGGCTTCAACCTCGGTGTTTCCGGCGCCCAAAATTCCGTCGCTGACCATGACAAGAAGATCGCCGCCGTGCAATTTCAGTTCATAACGGCTGAATTTCGCTTTGTTGAGTATACCTAACGGCGTTGACGGTGTTTCTATTTCGTGAAGTCTGCCGCCCGAAGTATAAAACGACGGAGCCGCGCCCGCCTTGAACACCGTTGCCGTGCCGTCGAACAGGTCGATTTCCGCAACGTCGAGTGTTGAAAGGGATTCATCCTCGGATTTCACCGCAAGAGCCGAATTGGTTATGCTCAAAGCGATGTCGAGCGAAATTCCCGCACGGATGAGACGTGAGAACAGCTCCACGGTCATTGCCGAATCAATTGCCGCTCTGCCGCCTGTTCCCATGCCGTCGCTTAAAATAATGTATGCTTTTCTCTCCGTTCGGAAAAATTCAAAATAATCCCCGCACAGCTTTTGACCGCCACAACTTGCCCGAGCGGAGCCGATGCGAATTTTGTAAAGCTCACGGCGAAGAAACAAAAGCTCCGTGCCGCCCGTGACCTCCCGAGCTTTCGGAGGCAGAAATTCCGCTTCCAACTCACGGGAAATTTCAGCCGTAAGACGCGAAAGACTTGTTCCCGACGGAATCTGAGGTACGGTGCAGCAAAGGCGAAGCGTGCCGGATATCGGTTTTTTACAGCTCACGGCGGTGACGGTAAAGCCGTTCTCCTCCAAAACTCTTGAGGCGGAGCGTTCTTTACCGTAAAGAATTGCCGCACCCTCCTCCGCTTCACGGGCAAGCTCGCCGAGCATGGCAGACATCCATTCGAATTGACCGCAGGCAAGCTCACGGTTTCGAGCCGAACCTGCTTGAAGAGCGTTCAGCGCACTGCGGCTTCCGTAGATACGGTTGAAATTATCCGCAAGTCTCGGAACACTCGGACATTTTGAATTGAAATTAAGCGAAAAATCCGATTCGTTCACCGCTTCGCCGTGTGACAGCTTGTCCAATACGGCGGCAAATTCACCGTTTTCGGGGCAAAAGCTCCCTTTTAATTTGCAGCTTTCGCAAACCCGTTCACGCACCCGCATGCATATCATAATATCGGAAGCGGGCGAAAGCGCCTCTATCCCCTTTGACACCGAAACGATACATTCGGAGACGGAACCTATGGCGCGGGAGGATTCGGTGAGACGGTCGCGTATTCCCGAAAATTCACCCGTAAGTCGGACGGCGCGGGGTTCGAGAATTTTACGGCGTAAGCGTTTCAGACGTTTGCTCGGAATTATGCAGAATATTACGCAGGCGGCACCGGATTCGGCGAAAACGGAAATCCCCTCGCGAGTGCCGTCAAGAAGCGCCGCAGTCCCCGCAGTGAGAGAAAACGCAAGAGCACAAACAAGTTGACCGTACTTTGAAAAAATACCGGAGGTCAGACCGCAAAGACCGTAGCAAAGCGCAAGAGCCGGGCTTGTCCCCGAAACGGCAACGCAGGCGCCGATTGCAACTCCGGCGGTACAACCGCCTGTGCGTGCAAAAAGAAATGCGGCGCAGATAACGGTGAAACAAGCAAAAAACCGAGCGGGACGAAAGCCCGAAATGCTTATTTCACTTGCACCCAGAAGGAACGCGCATATGCTCACGGTTATGCACGTAAGACTGTAATTATCCAGCATATAGATGTTGCGTTTCTTTAAGATGCAGTCGTTTGTTCCCGAAAAAAATATAACGGACGAACCGCAGACGGCGGCAGAGCACAGACACAGAATCAGACCCGAAAGGCTCGCTTCTCCGGAAAACATTGCGGCGGTATTTCCCGCAAAGCAGATTATTCCGCAGGCAAGGGCGAGCACGGTGCGTTTTTTGTATTTGATGCTTATACGTTCGAGCACGGCGGAGACCGCAAGAATTGCGGCGCATGAGGCAACGCTCGCGACCGTTTCGGCGAAATCGAGCCGCAGAACGCTTCCGGCCGCCGCCCCCGCAAAGGCGAAAATACGGCTTGTCCCCTGCGTTGCGGCAACAAGACCCGTCCCGAGAGGAATGTGAAGAGAAAATATGCCCGCTCCCGACAAAATAAATCCGCAGAAAAAATAAGCCGCGCTCCGAAGCAGTGCAAAAATTCCGTCGGTCACTCGGTCGGTCAAATCGCTCCCTTTTACGGAAGTCACTTTTTCCATAAACATGCTCCTTTGAAATTCCTTTATTTGTCACTTATTAAGATTCTATATGTGTTCGGAGAAAAAACAAGTCGAAATATAGAGCGGATTCCGTAAAAAATATTGCGAAATTTTTGTAAAAATCATATTTATACTGTTCTTTCGGATGAATATGTGTTATAATAAATCGAATATAAGTAAAAATCCGACGAATGGAGGAGCGGCAATGGAGGAGCAGAGAGAGCATCAAGGTCTGATAATCGGCAGAAACGCCGTAGCCGAAGCACTCAAAAGTGGAAGAGCAATAGACTCGTTGCTCGTTGCCAAGGGTGAAAGAGGCGGCTCGATAGGAAAAATCATTGCTCAGTGCAGGGATAACGGAATCGTTGTTAAGGAGACGGACAGGCGAAAGCTCGATAAGCTGTGCGAGGGAGAAAACCATCAGGGCGTTGCGGCATGGGCGGCGGTCCACGAATATGTCGATGTTGAGGATATTCTCGAAAAAGCCCGTGAAAAGAACGAACCGCCGTTTGTTATTATCTGCGACGAAATAGAGGATCCGCACAATCTCGGAGCGATAATCCGTACTGCCGATGCCTGCGGAGCGCACGGAATTATCATTCCCAAGCGCCGCGGTGTGGCACTTACATATGCGGTAGGTAAGGCATCTGCCGGAGCGGTTGAGTATGTTCCCGTGGCAAGGGTGGCAAATCTTCCGTCGCTTCTTGATGAGCTTAAAGAAAAAGGTCTTTGGATATACGGCGCGGATATGAACGGAAAGAGCTTTGACGAACAGGATTATTCGGGAGCGGTTGCTCTTGTGATAGGCTCCGAGGGAAAGGGAATCAGCCGACTTGTCCGCGAAAAATGCGATTTCATCGTTTCATTGCCGATGAGAGGAAAAATTAATTCGCTCAATGCTTCCGTAGCGGCGGGCATTTTGATGTACGAAATTACAAAACACAGGAGGTGAACGCTTTGTATGATGATATCTTGAAAGATCAAGACAACGAGCTTGATGCGATTCTGGCGGAAGTCAGAGGAATGAAAAACAGAGAGCAGGCCGACGAGCCTTCAAAAACGTGGTCACTTGAAGATATCGACAGGCTGATAGCGCAGACCAACGGTGAGGAGTATATTCCGAAAAACAAAGAAGCTCCCACACCGGCAGAGGATTTCAAAAGAATACTCCGTCGCAGCGAGCTGGATACGGAGATATTCACCGTCAAGCCGCTTTCTGCGTTGACTGAGCCGGAGACGGATAACCGTGATATTTCTTCGGTATCCGAAGAAGCGGAGGTCGAGGGTCAGGAAACCTTCTTCGCCGAGGAGGATGATTTTGACGAATCCCTGTTTGAAATAGAAACGGTGATAGTACCCGAGGATATTCCGGAGCCGCCGCCGATAGCGCAGCAGCCCGAAGAGCCGAAGGGACCGTCAACTATAAAGCCGTTCTACGAGGGAGATGCGCCCGCATCGGAATTTTTCAAAAAGAAAGAACCGGAGAAAAAAGAGCCCGAAAAGAAATCGGAGCACATAAGCGAAAGCGAATACAGAACAAGATTTTTCACTAAGCTCAGACTCGAAGAGACGGCGGAAATAGATGTCGGCTCCAACGGTCCCGTGGAAAAATCGGGTATAGTGCTTGAAAGGGGCACGGCGAGTGCCGAGAACGGACTTGACCCGCTTCCCAAGGTCAGAGCCGCAGAGGATGTTATCCGTGACGGCGGAGACAAAACCAAGATAATAGGCAGTACGGATTTTTCTCCCAAAGAAAAAGAAGTACATGAAAGCGATGTTGTCGAGGGTCAGATAATGCTCACGGGCTTTGACGATATTCCCGCCGAGATACTTCCCGAACAAACGAAAGAAAGCGACGTTGAGGAGGAACTGTGGGAAAAACGCCGTCAAAAGGCAAAGAGCTTCCGCATTGTAAATTCTCCCGAACTTGACGAGGGCTTTGAAAGCGATCTCGAAGCATCCGCCGAGGAGGTTGAGCGTGAGGAGCGCGCAAGAAAAAGACGGGAAAGAAAAAAGGCTCTCGAAGAAAGCGAAAGCAAGAGTGTCGACAGAGAATATACGGACCCGTCGGAGCGCTCGGAGCTTCATATTCGTTTGGGCGAGGCGAACAAAAAAGCAACGGTTGATCTTGCGGTCGCGATAGGCATAGAAGCGGTCATGGTTGTATTCGGAATAATACCGCTTCTGGCGGACAAGCTTTCGTTTGAAACCGAAGTTTTCAGCATGAGTTCACCCATACCTAATATAATAAACGCCCTGCTTCTTATCGTTGCCGCCGCAACCGACAGCGTTCGGTTCTTTGACGGAATTACGGGAGTTTTTAAGGGCAGAGTGACTTCTCATACACCGTGCTCATTGGCGATAGGAATAGCGTTGATACAAAACACTCTTGCCGCCGTGATGGGCGGTCAGGGAATGGAGGTTGCGGTGTTTTCGGCTGCTGCGGCGTTCGGCGTCGTAATAGAAAAGATATCCGATAAGCTGTGCGCTGAAAAAACGCTCAGAAATTTCGAGGTATGCGCGTATAAATACGAGCATAATATGTATGCGGTTCATCCGATAGAAAACGAGTCGGAAATATTCGAGTTGGGCAAAGGCTTGCTTATGGGCAATGCGGAGTTGCTGTATTCCTCCAAAGTGGGCTTTGTTACGGATTTTCTGAAAACCTCCGCCGCGGATTCGTGCAACAGAGGACTTATTCGCATAATGCTCCCCTGCTGTGCGGGAGCCGCCGCAATTACGGGAATTTTAACGGGTATACTCAATAAGAGCATTATGTCGGGCTTCTCGGCGTTTGCGGGAACCTTCTGCATATGCACTCCCGTTTTCGGCACATTTATTCCCGCTCTCATCGAGCGTATTGCCGCGGGACGGCTGAATCCGGAGGGAACCATGGTGGCGAGCCTCGATTCTGCGGAAAAAACAGCCGCAGCAAATGCCGTTGTAATGGATTCCGCCGATATCTTTGACCGTTCACGTTGCACCATGCACGGAATGAAGAATTTTGAGAATATCCGAATTGACGACGTTCTTCTTTATGCCGCCGCTCTTGTGATAAAATCGGGAGGACCGCTCAGAGAAAGCTTTGAGCAGGTTATCGACGGCAGGCAGGATCTTCTTCCTCCGGTGCGCGAGCTGACATATGAGGACAAGCTCGGCATTGCCGCGCGTATTCACAATCAAAAGGTGCTTTTCGGCAACAGAAATCTGCTGATTCATCACAATATAAAAATGCCCGACAAAGCGATTGAAGAAAAATATTCGCACGACGGCAGAAAGGTTATCTATCTTGCGGTGGCAGAGAGTATAGCCGCAATGTTTGTTGTCAGCTATGCCGTCGATAAAAATCTCGGAAAATACTTTGAGGTGCTTGAAGAAAACGGCATTCAGGTGCTTGTCAGAACGAATGATGTGAATGTTACAGAGGAGCTTATTTCCGAGAGCTTCGGTCTGCCGCAGGAGACTTTCAAAGTGCTTTCGGCTGTGGCGGGAAAACTATTCAAAAGACGGCGCGATGCTGTGTGCGACAAGCTCCCCGCTTCGATAATTCATGACGGAACGGCATATTCAATGCTCCGTTCGATTGCGGCGGCGTGTGATATGGAAGCCTCCAAAAAGCTCGGAGCGGCAACGCAGATAATTTTGAGTGCTCTCGGCTTCGTTTTGAGTACGGTGCTTTACTGCACGGGATTAGGTTCGCTGATGAGCGGTCTTACCGTTCTCTGCTTCATGATTTTGGGACTTGCCGTGTGCTCCGGAGTGGCGGCACTGAATAAAATCTGAAAATTTTTAAGAAATTCGAAAAAATGTAGGTTTACAATAGATGTGTTACAGAAAGTAAAAAAAGAGTG
>CAYNUD010000026.1:0-15735 GCA_964400315.1 uncultured Clostridium sp.
AATACATTGATGCTTTTATTCAAAACGGAGAGCTTTTCTGATTTTGTAACACATCTATTGTAAACCTACAACCTCGGCTAAAATATGAAAGGCTCATATTTTAGCCGAGATTTTGTTGCCTTTTGTGTTATCGTTTTTTCTTTATCTACTGCGGTTCAAATTTTGTAGCTAGCACCTCTATTGTGGTTTTGTAATATTGCTCTTGAAAATTTATAATCTCTGCTATTTCATTTTGGCGAAAGACCATATCGGCAGGTGCGGCAATCAACTTATCCTCAATATCATTTTCTCTGTGTGCGATTCCGATAATTTTAGCATTATATTCGGTTACGGGTTTATCTACACCAAGCAAATACACATCAAGTTCTTCACCGTCACCGCCCAAAACACCGGAAATATATCCGTAGTTGATAGGATAAATAAGTTCAGGGTGTTTGGGATGCGAACTTCCGATAGGTCGGTCTATTCTAATATCAACTGTTTTACCGAGATAGGATTTCACAAGCGCTTTTCTCAAGGTATAAACGATAAAATCATGTTTGCCTTTGACATACTTTTCTCTACCGCAGTCAGCAGGAGCTTGCGAGGCAAGATACACCTTTAGAGCTTCATATTCTTTTGCGACCGAAGGGGTACTGTTAAGATAATTTCTGAAGTTTATGTAGTTTATCCAATCCGTACTGTTTGTTCGGACAACATGGATAAAATGGGTTTGTAAATCCCCGGTACCTTCATAAAAACTGCCGGAAGCAAATAACAACTGCTCTCCTAAGTCGGCTTTAGGTCTGTAATAAAAGCCTTCGTCTTTTAACTCTTTTTCAAAAGCAAGAATGTCACTAAACTCATCAACTGCGACTGCAATATCAATTATAGGCTTTGCCTTTATAGAAAAAATAGCGGTGCTTCCCACGTGCTGAATATCCTTAATGACATTGCCCAATATCTTTTTCAAACGGGAAATTGTATTCTGAGCCTCGATTTCCCATTCTTTTTCGTGTTCGCACAGTTGAACAGCTCCCCGTTTTAACCCGAGCATTACTTAACCTCCAAACCACAGTTTGATTTATAGAAAACTATACAATTAAAACCAGGTACACTATCACACTTGTTATATTGTTGCTCCAATGACAAATAAATTATAACATATAATAGCGGATTTTTCTATGATTTTTATAAAAACAGCGGCAAAGATTTCTCCCTGCCACCGCAAATTCCGATTTGTTATACAAAACTATAGGGCACATTGATTTCGGCCTGCCAATGGTTGTCCTATGTCGCACTTCCTCACCGCACTACCGGCGGTGGTATTACTTGCAGCCACCGTGTGCTCTCCGAAGGAAAAGGGCATTGACGCTCTTTCCGTGTCTTGTTTGGTCTTAACATTATTCAATTCGAGTCATCTTTTTGGGTAATCTTTATTCTGCAACTTACTAAAGCAGTTGAAAATCGCATTTGACTTTTTTACGGGTATTATATATAATGTTTAAAAACTGCTGTGGAGAATGTCTTATGAAAAAGATTATCGGCGTTATTCTTATTATTGCAACGGTGCTCGCCGTCTTTTCCGCCTGCTCGGGCAATGTAAACGGCGGAGAATTCACGCAAATTCCGGTAAATGATGATCAGCTCGAAAAAATAGCGAGCTTCGGCATCACTTATAAGACCGACAAAATCGTTGCTTATGCGCACGGAAACAATTTTGTCAAATATGTTGTTGCCGACTACATCGACGAAAAAAAGTCGGACGAATGCTCATACTATTTCTACAATAATCTTGAAGCCTATACAAAAGCGAAGGCCGAACTGGACGGAACAAGTGCGGAATTCGACGATTCCATGTGGCTTGTTTCGCTAAACGAAAGAATTGCCACATACTGTACTTTTTCCGAAGACCTTGAGCTTCTCCGCGAAAGCTACGCGATAAAATACCAATATGTCGGACAAGCCGAGAGCGAATAAAACGAATTTTCACGGGCAAGCTATTTGCAAAAGGAGCTATATGCTCTTGCAAAGGAGTTTGAAGAAATGAAAAAAACGGCAGTTGCCCTCATCAGCGGCATTTTGCTTTTGGCGGCTCTTTTTACGGGCTGTAAAGGAGCGGACGGCGGCAAGGTTTCCGACCCGAGCCACACGGACAAAATGCTGACCGATATTTCCGAAATGCTCACTGATGCTTTCGATATGACGAATACTACCAACGGAATCGACAGCACACTCTGACGGCAATATATAATGATCGTATCCTTTTAATCGGATACGGTCATTTTTATACTGTCACATCGAATATTCTTGCTCCGATATACTCGGCAAGCACTTGCGGCTCTACGCCGACGGCAGCACCTCGCATGCCGGCACTGACATAAATTTTATCAAACAGTATTGCGGTTTCGTCGATTACGGTTGGAAACTGCTTTTTCATGCCTATCGGAGAACAGCCGCCTCGGATATAACCCGTGGTTTTCAGCAAATCCTTTACATGGAGCATTTCAATTTTCTTTTCGCCGAAAATTTTTGCGGTTTTTTTGAGGTCAAGCTCCTCACAAGCAGGTATACAGCAAACACCGAATCCGTTTTTTTCGCCCGAAAATACAAGCGTTTTGAATATTCTTGACGGATCCTCGTTAAGCTCCCGTGCTATGTGCATTCCCGAAAGGTCGCTTTCATCCACCTCGTACTCCATAAGCTCGTAAGGGATTTTCGCCGCTTCAAGAAGTCGCATTACATTGGTTTTATTCATTGTTATACCTTATTTCTTGGAAATTCTGAACTCAAAGGAATAGGTTTTTCCGCTCTTCAGCTTATAAGGCTTATGCAAATACGCACAGCCGGGCATATCACCGCCGACACCTCTTTGTGCCGCATCAAGGCATAGCGTTATGCAGTTATCTTTTTCGAGCTCAAAAAGATGCTTTGCCTTATCAAGCTTCTCGGGAGTATAGTAACCGAGATTAAAGCCGAACGGAATATCCATTGCTTCGACGATAAATCCGGAGCCTGCTGAATCGGTGATTTCAAGAGAGCGTACATCTGTACGATGACCGTTTTCCTGCGGGCGCATATACCTGTGCTCGAGCTTTGCAACGGTAGAGGCGTGACGTGCGATTTTTGCACCCGTCTTGCGGTCGCAATAAGTTTCCTGCGGACCTCTGCCGTACCACGAGACATTCTCAAGCGTGCTCCTTATTCCCACTCGAACTCCAACCTTCAGCATGGGGAGGAAGAGTCCCGCCGCCGTATGTTTTACCGTCACCTCTCCTGTGGGAGAGAAAAGGTAAACCGTTGAAACGCCCGCAACAAAAGGAGCTTTCCATTTTACCGTCACCTCAACGCCCGATGGAGTGGAAGCCGCCTTGACCGACGAAGCTACAGTCTGATTCGTCGTGCGTTTCCATTGATAAAGCGGATGAACGCCTGCAAAAGCAGGAGCAAAATTGAGATATCCTCTGTCATTATCGGTCAGCGCACGGAAGAAATCGGGGCGCATCGGAGCACCGTCCTCAATAATCTCCTTGCCGTCATAAGCAAGCGAAGAAAGAGCGCCCGCAGTGATACTTGCAGTAAAGCCGTTACCGATTATGTTTACATTCTGTCCCTTTTGAGCAAATTTCAGCGTGCCTACGGCAGGCTTTTTCTTCGCGGCGGTCACTTCACGAAGTATGAGCTGATTGAAGCTGATTTCATATCCCGCTTCTGCCCACGGCGTACCACTCTTCAAATGGAACGACACCGTGAGTATCACCTCACCCTCGG
The DNA here is from genome assembly GCA_964400315.1 of uncultured Clostridium sp. Taxonomy (GTDB): domain Bacteria; phylum Bacillota; class Clostridia; order Oscillospirales; family Acutalibacteraceae; genus CAG-177. Next base: position 3,751 of record CAYNUD010000026.1, read on the forward strand.
GAAAATCCGATAGATTAACGGGCAAACTCAGTTCTCTTTCGGACTGCGGTTCAACAACGAAGTCTGTTATCTCTCCGCTCTTTACGCTCTTTCCGTCGACGGACACACACCAACGCAGAACAACGCCCTCGGTGGAGACAAACAGATTTTTATTTTTAACGGTTATTCTGCCCTGCGCCGCATCACAATCGGCGGCTTCAAGATTTGAATATACGTTTTTAACCTCATAATATGACGGCTGAGGGGTTCTGTCTGCCGTTATAATTCCGTTTGCACAGAAATAGAAGCTCGTGTTACCCTCATCGAAATCCCCGCCGTAGAGCCATTTTTCCTGACCGTCCTCGATTTTGCGTATCGACTGGTCAACATAATCCCAAATAAAGCCGCCGCACATATGCTCGAACTGTTCAAAGTCGTCAACGTACTCCTTGAAATTGCCGAGACTGTTTTCCATTGCATGGGCATATTCGCAATAAATAACAGGATGCGTTTCATATACCTCGGCGGGAACAGGTTTGTTGTCTGCGGCAAGTACATTCGCAACATTATCGTAAAGCGTTGTTTTAATTTCTTCCTTACGTCTGAGCTTATCGACTATTGACTCAACGGGATACATTCTGCTGATAAAATCGCTCTTTTGGAAGTCAAAATCGCCCTCGTAATGTATGGGGCGGGAGCTGTCAAGTGCAAGAATCGCTTTCTTCTCATAAGCAAAATTACTGCCGTCGCCCGCCTCGTTTCCGAGAGACCAAAAGCATACGCAGGCATGGCTTCTGTCCCGCAGAACCATCCGCTCCGCCCTGTCCTCAACGGCTTGTTTAAACTCCGGATTATCACCGGGGCAGTTCTTGCGGCGTACGCCGTGGCTCTCAACATCCGCTTCATCCATTACATAGAACCCCAGCTCGTCGCACAGCTCATAGAATATCTCAGCGTTGGGATAGTGACTCGTCCGAATCGCATTTATGTTGGCACGTTTCATCAAATGAAGATCTTGATAATATCTTTCAAGCGGAACCGCCCAACCGTTATCGGGGTCAAAATCGTGACGGTTCACACCCTTGATAATAACGCGCTTACCGTTAACAAGCAAAACATTCCCTTTGATTTCAATTCTCTTAAATCCTATACGTATGCACTTTGCACCAAGCGTTTTTCTGCCTTGACGTAAAGATACGACAAGCTTATACAAATTCGGCTCCTCCGCCGACCACGCCTTGATGTTTTCTTCTGTATGTGAAAATTCAAGAACGTTCTTTCCTTTTGCGGCAGTCAACTTTTCGCTGACTATCTTCTTTGTCTTGCCGCCGATTTGAAGCGCCGCTTCAACGGTGCATTCCGCCGGAAGCTCATAGTTTTTGAGTGTGATTTCAAGCTTCAACACGCCGTTCTTATATTCATCATCAAGAGAAGCGTTCGCAAAAATATCACGAATGCACAGTTTTTCCTCGCCGTAGACATAAACATCTCTGTAAATACCCGAGAGGAACCACATATCTTGATCTTCCAAATATGTGCCGTCAGTATAGCGGTATACCTCAACCGTAACTTGATTTTTTCCTATCCTTGCGTATTCGGTGATATCAAATTCGGCAGGAGTCATCGAACCCTGAGAGTAGCCGGCATAGTGACCGTTTATGTAGAGGAAAAATCCCGCTTTTACTGCACCGAAATGAATAAATATTTCTTTATTTGAAAATTCTTCGCCTATTTCAAACTCACGGCGGTAAATACCTATCTCGTTAAGCGAATGATTTATTTTCGGAATTTCACTTTTTACCGTTGAAAGCGCGTTAGGAAGATAGGCGCAAAGATATATGGGCTTTCCGTAGCCCTTTAATTGCCACAGCGACGGAACGGTTATATCATCCCACGAAGAATCGTCAAAGCCGTCGGCATAATAATCCGTGCGTACATCGTCAACACCCTGCTGCCAATAGAATTTCCAAGTTCCGTTGAGCGAAACTCTCAGCGGTGCTTCACCTGCATCAAGCGCCGCCTTAACGGTGGGATAGGTCGGTGCCGTGTTGTGGCCATCTTCTTTATTTTCCTTTATTATATACGGGTTTTCCCAATATTTAAGCTCCGTCATGTGATACCTTCCTTTCTCTGAACGGTTATTTTAAATATGTTTTTTAACAAGAGTTTTGAAATGATTTCCCTTATGTTCAAAATCCTTGTAGACATTGTAGCTTGAAGCGGCGGGAGACATAAGGCAGGTTTTACCCTTTTCCGTGAATCGAAACGCGGCATCCACCGCCTGTTCCATATCCTCGGCAAGAATAATATTTTTCGTACAGCCCTGTGCGATAATCTCCTCACAAAGACGTGTTCCCGTATCGGGCAAGCCGATAAGATTTCTCACAGAACAGTTTTTAAGAAAATCGACAAATTCATCATATCCGATTTCTCTGTCCATTCCGCCGAAAATGAGAGAATCAACATCTCCGAGAGCTTCCACGGCGCATTCAACCGCTTTTGGAATCGTTGCAATGGAATCGTTGACAAACTTAATTCCGCCGTATTCGCCGATAGGCTCCATTCTGTTTTCTATGCCGGCAAAATTGCGCACCGCCTCGATTATGGCGGATTCTTCAATTCCGAGACATCTCACCGCTGCCGCCGCAAGGCACACGTTCAGCCTGTTGTGACTGCCTGCAAGTCTCTCGTTTTCGGCAACCGCCTTGAGCAGAGACTCATCCTGGCGTGAGCCGTCGGAGCAAACGCGCAAAACAGTAGGAACAACAAGAGAAAAATCAAAATATTTTGCAAAATCCTGAAAAGCATTGCAGATGAAGTAATCGCATTCGGTTTGGTGGCGAAGAATATTCATCTTTGCCGCAACATAGCCCTCAAAGCCGTTGTAATGGTCGAGATGCTCAGGGTAAATGTTCGTCATTACCGCAATGTGCGGTGATGCGGTGGTAAATTCCAATTGATGCGATGACATTTCTATTACTGCAATTTCCGGCTCACCGCTTTCAAGACGGTCAAGCACGGGAATTCCGATATTTCCTATAAGGCAAGCACTCTTGCCCGCCTTTTTCACCATTTGATATATCAGCGTTGACGTAGTGGTTTTGCCCTTTGTGCCCGTTACGCCGATACAAGTACACTGCGAAAAACGCAGAAAAAGGTCGGTCTGACATGTAACCTCTACTCCCTCGGGTATAACGACATCCGTAAAGGCAATGCCGGGCGTTTTAATAACAAGATCGTATTCTTTCATCGCATCGAAATAGCAATCGCCGCCGTAAACGGTAACATTGCCGTCGTGCAGGTCGATATCCCGAACGTCACCTATGCCCAAATGCTTGTCGGGCAGATGACGGCGTATCATATCATAAGTGGAGCGCCCCTCTCTGCCGAAGCCGAGAATCAGCACACGCCTCTCGTTAAGATATTCAATCAATTGCCGAAACATATCTATACATCTCCTTGACCGTCGGAATAAACTTTTCTCCGACACCGTTAATATCGTTGTATTCACCGAAAAGTGCTTTTATTTCCTCAAATGAAGGCGGAATGCGGCGCTTTTCATATTCGGAAAGAAGAAACGGCTTTTTCTCTTTTGAAAATTTCAGAAGCGTAAGTTCGAGCATTGCGCGTACCTCCCGTGCCGTGCCGACACATTCAAACGGCTTTACGCCCGAAAATCCGCACAAACCCTCAAATTCCCGAATAAGCTCTTTCTTATCGAGCATATCCGCACCGAACGCCTCAATAAGCTTATCTCTCGGAACAAACGGAGAAAGAATGATGAAAACAAAAAGACATTTCGCACAATTACCGCACCAAACATTCTTTTTGCTCCCCGCATTACAGGAACGAAAAACGCCGAGATATTTCGGGTATGCGGCAAACATTTTTGCAATCTGCGCTTCGTTAAACGGTCTGAGCAGACTGAAATAGCGAATCTGCGCACAGAAATTTTTTGCGGTAAAATCGCAGAAATCTTTTTCAAATTCATAAGATTTAGAATATTGATGATTAATTTCGGCACCGCTGATATTTGATTCGTTGGCACTCGATTCATTTGAAAGAATTATATTTCCCGCCCCGATAATATAGGCGCAGTAGTATCCGAGAAACGCTACGATTGCCGAAAAAGGCGTATGACCGTTCAAATATCCCCGACGGTTCAGTTCAAGCAGATTCGGGTCTATCGTGCGATAGGCCTTTATTATTTTGCTCTCATCATAGCCCGCCGCAAGCACGCATTCCGTTCTTGCCTGCTGGTCGTTGACGGTGAGGAACATATTTTTATCACGAAAATCGGACATCAGCTCCGTTGTCACCACACTGTCCTTGCCTCCGCCGACGGGAATAATGTTTATGTCCGAAGAAACGAAATCATCCCGTGCGCAAATCGGCTCGCCCTCGCAGACAATTTCAACAAACGATTCAAAATCCGTTACAATATTGTTTCTGTAGAAAAATTCGCCGAGACCGCTGAACCACAGCTTTTTGAACCAAAGTATGTCCTCGGCATCAAGGCTTCCGCACAGGACTCGAACCTTTGGCGGACAAGCGGCTTTCCAATAGCTGACCGCCTCCGTCATACCCAAACAAAAAACGATTTTTTTTGCGGTGCTTGAATCAAAGATGTTTACCGTTTTCAAATTCTCCGTTTTAATTCGAGTCGTCGGTGCAAACACCGTATCGCCCATGGAAAAGCGAAATGAAAGCTCGATTTCACCGTCGCGGTGCGTGACGGAAAAGCTCTCGTAGAGAAATTCGGGATTCTCTTTTCTCAGCGTTTCAAAATCAGCCATTTTGTCCTCCCTAAAGCTTACTTATATAAAATATATTATAACAGATATGAAGTCAATATTCAAGAAAAAAAGGTCAGCCGCAGCCGACTTTAAGCCGCAAAGCACCGAAAACACGCCGTTTAAGGTGGGGTTGGACGTGTCCGTTGCGGCTACAGTACAATCGTGGATTGTTTTTTGCCTGAAAACGCCAATAAATATCACCCGTCGGTTTGCTCGTAACCGACGGGTGTTCCGTATTATATACTTGCCATAAAAACTGTAATCGCGTTTACTGCGGCTTTTATCGCTGTACTCTGCCCGAGCCGTCTCCGCCTGCGAGCTTTTCGACCTCGGCAACGCCCACTCTGTTGAAGTCGCCTTCAACGGAATGCTTAAGTGCCGATGCCGCAACCGCAAATTCAATTGCCTCCTGTGTGCTCTTACCGCTGAGAAGTGCATATATCAAGCCGCCGCCGAAGCTGTCACCGCCGCCGACACGGTCAACAATATGAAGATGATATTCCTTTGAAAAGCAATAATTCTCACCGTCATAAAGCATACCCGCCCAGTCATTGTCGCTTGCGGAAATCGAAGTTCTGAGCGTTATGGCAACCTTTTCAAAGCCGAATTTATCCGCAAGCTGTTTTGCAACGGACTTATAGCCCTCCTTGTTGAGTTTACCGCCGTAAATATCGGTGTTCTCCGCTTCAATACCGAAAACATCCTTAGCATCCTCTTCATTGGAGATGCAGACATCAACATATTTGCAAAGCTCCGTCATTGCCGCCCTTGCCTCGGCTCTCGTCCAAAGCTTTCCGCGATAATTGAGGTCGCAGGAAATTTTAACACCCCTTGCCTTTGCCGCAATGCAGGCCTGCTTGCATATTTCAACGAGATTAGCTCCGAGTGCGGGTGTAATGCCCGTAAAGTGAAACCAATCCGCTCCCTCGAAAATCGAATTCCAATCGAAATCCTCGGGCTGTGCCTCCTGAATTGCCGAATGTGCGCGGTCGTAAATACAAACGCTTCCGCGCTGAGAAGCGCCTTTTTCGAGAAAATATATGCCGACTCTATCGCCGCCACGAACAATTTTGCTTGTATCAACGCCGAAATATCTGAGCGAATTTACCGCCGCCTGACCTATTGCATGAGCCGGAAGCTTTGTTACATAAACAGAATCCATGCCGTAATTGGCCAGCGAAACAGAAACATTTGCCTCACCGCCTCCGAAGGTCGCCTGAAGCTGATCATCTTGAAAAAAGCGGTAATATCCGTTGGGGGCAAGGCGAAGCATAATTTCTCCGAATGTAACTACTTTAGCCATTTGAACGCGCCTCCTTGACGATTTCAACCGATTTTTTGCAAAGTTCGATTATCTCATCCCACTTTTGGTTGTCAATAAGATCCGCAGTTACCATGTAAGAACCGCCGCAAGCCGCAATTACGGGACAGGAAATATATTCCTTGAGATTTTTAAGGGAAATACCGCCCGTGGGCATAACCTTGAACATCGGGAACGGAGCGCTCATTGACTTGATTTTGGCAAGTCCGCCGCTCTGCTCCGCAGGGAAAAATTTGAGCACGTCCAGGCCGAGCCTGTATGCCGTGTGATAATCCGTCGGAGTGGTGCAACCGGCATAAATGGGAATATTCTTCTGCTGACAGTATTTTACTATTTCCTCATCAAGTCCGGGGGTTACAATGAACTGTGCCCCCGCCTCGATTGCTTCGTCAACCTGAGACGTTTCAAGCACCGTACCTGCGCCGACAAGCATTTCGGGCACATTTTCACGCATAAGTTTGATAGCCTTTGCCGCTCCTGCCGCGCGGAAAGTTACCTCCGCTACGGGCACTCCACCCTCGACAAGAGCTTTTGCGAGAGAAACGGAATCCCTTTCGGGATTATTGAGCTTTATTACCGGCACAACGCCGATTGACATTATTTTTTCGGATATTACGTTCATTTTATATTCCTCCTGAAACATTAAATTCAGCTTATTTTGCCTTTTCACAAGCCTCAAACAAACCGTTTATGTATGCCGCACCGAGCGCGCGGTCGTACAGTCCGTAGCCGGGCTTACCAGTTTCGCCCCAAATCATTCTGCCATGGTCGGGACGAACATAGCCGTCAAAGCCCGCTTCAACAAGCACCTTTGTTATTTCATACATATCAAGACTGCCCTTATCAGAAAGATGACCGCATTCTTCAAAGCTTCCGTCGGGCAAAAGAAGAATGTTTCTCATGTGCATGAATGCGATTCTGTCTGCCTGTGCATACTTGCGAACCATTGCAACGACGTCATTCGATTTTGCACAACCCAAAGAGCCGGTGCAGAAGCAAAGACTGTTTGCGGGAGAATCGACCAACGCCAGCATTCTGTCAATATTCTCTTCATTTGTGATTATTCGCGGCAAACCGAAAATGGGATACGGCGGGTCGTCGGGGTGAATCGCCATGCGCACTCCGCATTCCTCGGCAACCGGAACGACCTTTTTGAGGAAGCGTTCGAGGTTTTCCCAAAGCCCCTCTTCGCCTTTTTCGGAATAAGCGTTTATCAACTCTCTGACTTGATCCTGCGTGTAGCTCGAATCCCAACCCGGAAGATGAATATCATCCTTAAGCGGATCAAGGCGTTGCATCTGCTCCCAATACATGACAGGGCTTGTTGAGCCGTGGGGCGCTTGTTTGTCAGGCTGAGGGCGCGTCCAATCGAATACGGGCATAAAGTTGTATGTTACGCATTTCACGCCGTACTTCGCACAGCGGCGGATATTCTCGCAATAAACATCAATAAGCTTCTCAACGTCTCCCCTGCCGAGCTTGATATCCTCATGCACGGGAATCGACTCAACTACATCAAAAACAAGGCCGTTGTCCTCGCATTGCTTTTTCATTTTCGCAAGGCTTTCCTCGGGCCAAACCTCGCCGGGTTTAACATCATAAACAGCACTGACAACGCTGTGCATATTCGGTATTTGACGAATATACTCAAGCGAAATCGGGTCTGATTCACCGTACCAACGGAATGACATTTTCATATAATCATCCTCCGATAATATTTCTTGCGGTATTGCCGCTTTTATTCATTATAATTATATCACGTCTTTTTTTAATATCAATCAAAAATTTACTAAAAAACGGAGAATTTAATCTCAGCTTTAATTTTTTTAGCCGCAACCGGCACATACAAACCCGATTTTTTCGGCATAAATAAAAATTTTAAAAAAGTCTTGACAAATTCAATCCGTTATAATATAATAGACAAGCCCTCTCGAAAGAGGTCTATATGGCGGCATAGCTCAGTGGCTAGAGCAACCGGTTCATACCCGGTAGGTCGTGGGTTCAAATCCAACTGCCGCTACCATATAAGGCCCGGTGGTCAAGCGGTTAAGACACCGCCCTTTCACGGCGGTAACACGAGTTCGATTCTCGTCCGGGTCACCAAAAAAATCCGTACACTTTCGTGTGCGGATTTTTTGTTGCTTGTAAAGGAGATCCATTTCGATCTTACTTCTCTTATATCATTTTGCAAAAACAGGGCGGCTGCCGTTCGGCAACTGCCCTGTTCGATATTTTGATTATTTCTCGGCAAGTGTGGTTTCCTCATCGGGATTCGTTCTGTCAAGCGAATACTTCACCGTGTTCTGATAACGGAAAGTAACGGGAACAGTTCCGATGTTTTCAAGTGTACCCTGACCGGTAACTTCGGTGGAAACGTCAATATTTTTTACATACTCGATATCGGTAATCTCATCCGTTTCGACAAGAACCGTAAGGATAATTTGGCAATCCTTATACTGAAGTGTCGGTTCCTTGACGGTGAGGTACTTTTCGGACTTTTTGAACTCCTCCATTACCTCGTCAACATTGCCCATATCATATGCCTTTTCGATAACCGAGGGAAGAGCGGGACTTTTGAGGTCAAGGGTTATTGTTCTTTTAAGACCGTCATCGACACAGGTTGCCTTCTCTATGTCGTCAAGAGTAAGTCCGCTGACATAGCTTGCGCCCTTTACAGGCAGAAAGTCCTTAAGGTCATCGCCGTAAGCGGCTTCGGCGCCGTCGTTGTGAAGCATATAGCTGTTAAGCGAAGTGATAGCCGCATTGATGTATTCATTATCGCTCATCTTTACGCCGTTACCCTCTTCGTCGGTAGCTTTGCGAATCTTCTTTTTCTGACTCATTTTTACGGAAGCCTTGATGTCCTTGAGCTCATTAACATGAAGATTGAAATACTCAAAAATCGTTGCGGTATTTGCTTTGAGAGCTTCCGGTGAATATGTAGTGTCGGTTACAACCTGACTCTGCTCATCAACGGAAGTGGTAATATCGGTCGGCAGGGGAGTCTTTGCCTTTATTGTCGTCGTAGTTTCTTCCTCTTCAGAGGAACTGCATCCCGCAAATGCAAAAAGGAATGAAAACACGAGAATAACGCTGACGACGGCAAGAAGCTTTTTGTTCATAGAAGATTTCTCCTTTCGCAAACGGCAAAGAGCCGTGCACTTGTATATTATAAATGTCATTATACCACAACCTTTGCCGTTAGAACAGAAAAATTAAAACGAAAAGTTATTTTTGGTGAAACGGCAAAAAAATTGAATGTATATTTGTGAATGTTGCCCAAAATATTATACATTAAGTCCCTTTTCATCAAAGAGGAAAACAGTTTCAAGGCAGATATCAACAGCAGCTTCAATGGTTTTGAGATCAAGGTTTTCATGGGTATCGAGTCTTGTGTGATAGTAACGTGCGGGAGCGGGATCCATTGCGGCAAAACTTGAAGCCTTAATTCCCGCCTGTGTGAACGCCGCAGCATCGGTAGCACCGAGAGAAACGGTTTTGAAAGGAATGTCATAGCCCGCAATCTCGGCACCTGCTTTAAGGAGATTTGACACATCGGCATCGTTGCCGACAAAGCCTGTCATATCCTTGTTATATATTGCCATAAAATCAAAATCTCTTATGGTGTCGAATCCGACGAATACGGTTTCAACATCCTTCTCCTGCTTGAACTGTTCGGCATGAGCCTTGCAAAAAGCCTTTGCGCCTCTGAGACCTGCCTCTTCGGCTCCCGTACACACTACCCAAACCTCGGTGTTTTCAAAGCGAATATCATGGTCCTGCATGAAGCGCGTAACAGCCATTGACGTGAGACAGCCGGTAAGATTGTCGTTTGCCCCCTCCACTATTCTTTTCGGGTCATAGAAAAGCAGGCAGAAAAGGAACAACGGAACAAAGCAGACGGAAATTATCGAGAGAACCCATATAGCCTTACTGTCGGCAGGTGCGGTACCGCCGATAACGGAAACAAGAGCTATAATGTCCGCAACAGCGGTAAAAAGCACACCTACAAGACTGATACCGATAACGGGGACTATGAGTTTCGGTCCGCCCCAATAGGTAAAACGCCATTCCATAGCCGAATCGGCGTGCCCCGAAACGATTATGCGCTTCTTGGTTTCGCCCGATGCCTTTCTTACGGCAACAACATTGTGTGAGGTGCTTTGCTTGGTAAACGGGTCAAGCGTTTCTTTATACATAAGAAATTCGGTTACGATAAAGAAAAGCGCAATTACTATAAGCGCAACGCCTGCCGCAAGAAGAGCTGTTGCGGCTTCGGGAATAAAATGTGTGAGAAACAGCATTACTGCGGCCGCCGTTACGCAAAATACGGTAAGCTGAATCCAACCCATAAAGGCTCTCGGATGCAGTTTGAACGCTTCGATATTCACCTCATCGCAGGTGGTTTTCAGCTCATCTGCCATCCACTTCTGAGCTTCAAGCTCCTTTTCCGTGCCTGCACAGCGCGGGCCCACGGTCTTGCAGATGTTCTTTATGTTTCTCGCAACATAATTAGCATACATCCTGCGTTCCGAGGTGTAGTTTTTTACGCTTTCGTTTGCTTTCAAAACAAACACTCCTTCCGGATTTGTTAAATTTTATTTACAAGGCGATTTCATTTGACAATCACCTGTATTTGCGGTAAAATAGTAAGGTATAATACAGACAAAGGGAGCGAGAAAATGAAAAAAGCACTTGGCTGCATACTGCTTGCCGTTCTTGCCGCAGTGCTTATCGGCTACGGAATCGTAAGTATTACCGACAGAAACGACACCGATATCATTGACGGTACAGTTGACGATGCATACAAAAACCAGCAAATAACGGATAACTTCATCCAAAGTCCGTCGGTTTCCGAAGAAACAACCGCCGCCGCAAAAATAACCGATTACGAATACGCCTACGCGGGATTTGAACCCGCCTATGCAAATATGGATATTGCTGACTGGAGACTCACTCTTGTAAACCGTGACTACATTTTGCCCGACGGCTATGAAGTAAAGCTCGCGCCTGCGGTAACATCCGACCCCGACGGAATACAGCTCGATTACAGAGTTGCGCCGTATTACAATGAAATGTATCTTGCCGCAAAAGCCGACGGAATCGAGCTTGTGCCGATTTCGGGCTACCGTTCGCTTACTCGCCAGAAAAACAATTTCGAGCGCAAAATAAACAAATATCTCGATGAGGGCTATGGTAAAATCGAGGCAACACAAATGGCGGCAAAAATCATTCTTCCTCCCGGAACAAGCGAACACAATGCCGGTCTTGCAATGGATATTTGCAGTCTTGAACAAAGCTTTGAAAACTCGGCCGAATTCAAGTGGCTAAACGAAAACGCCGCCGATTACGGCTTTATCCTTCGTTATGCCGAAGATAAACAGGACGTCACGAAAATAATCTATGAGCCGTGGCATTGGCGTTATGTCGGCGTTGAAGCGGCAAAGGCAATGAAAGCAAGCGGTCAATGCCTCGAAGAATACCTCGGCGTTGCCGATTAATTTGTAAATTAAGGCTTGCGGGTATTCCCCTTTTCGCCGCCCTCGGATATATTCTCACGGCAAAGCACGACCTTGACGGTCTTTATCATAATTTTAATATCAAGCCAAAGGCTCTGTTTGTCAACATATTCCTTGTCAAACAGGGCTTTTTCTTCTATTGAAAGCTTGTCCCTGCCGTTGACCTGAGCAAGTCCGGTCATTCCCGGACGGACGGAATAAACGCCGTATTCCCGACGCAATGTGCGTATGTCCTTTTCTTCGGGTATAAGCGGGCGGGGACCGACAAAACTCATCGAGCCGCCGAGTATGTTGAAAAGTTGCGGCAATTCGTCAAGACTTGTCTTTCGGAGAAATCTGCCGCTTTTGGTGATACAGTCGCCGGATTCAG
>CAYNUD010000027.1:0-15467 GCA_964400315.1 uncultured Clostridium sp.
AAAAAGTGAAGACGAGGTCGAAAACATTGGAATTGAAAAATCGTTTGAACAAATCAAAAATGCCGACATTGTTTTGTAATGCTGCTGAGCTAAAACCTCGGTCGGCGCCATTAATGCACTTTGAAATCCGTTTAAGGCACAGTTGTATATCAATGCCGCTCCGACGGCGGTTTTTCCCGACCCGACATCACCCTGCAACAGACGGTTCATGGGAACGCTTTTTCCCATATCTTCTGCGCATTGCATAATCGCGCGCTTTTGCGCTCCTGTCAGTTCGAAGGGCAGAGAAGCGATAAAATCGTCTGTGAAATCCGTTTCCATGGCGACGGCGTTATCTTTTCTGTTTTTCGATTTAAGACGAAGCAGACCGAGCTCAAGCAGAAAAAGCTCTTCGAATATCAGCCGACGGCGTGCTTCGGAGAGCAAGTCCTCACTTTCGGGGGAGTGTATGTTTTTTAATGCCGATTTTTTGCTCATTAAGCAATATGACAACCTGATGCTATCGGGAATCGGGTCGTCGATATCGCCGCACTGTTCGAGTGCGTTGGAAACCAGTTTTTTAATTGCTGCGGAATTTAGTCCGGCTGTTTGCGGATATATGGGTCTGAGATAATATGTGCCGTCAAATTCGGAAAACTCGGGAGAGGTCATGGTACGAAAATATCCCTTGCCCGTTATTTTTCCGAAAAACAGGTATTCCTTGCCTGCTTCTAATTTTTCCGCGGCATATTTGTTGTTGAAAAAGGCAACTTCAAGCAAAGATTCACCATCGGTGATTTCCGTTTTGTAAATCGTCATACCCTTGCGTATGCGGTTTTCTCGGCAATGAGAGCCTACAATGGCGCGGATACAAACGTTTTCACCCTGCGGAGCACCCGCAATGGGGATTATTTTGCTCCAATCCTCATAAGTTCTCGGATAAAGAGTCAAAAGGTCGCCGACGGTGTATACATCGAGTTTGGCGAGAAGCTCCGAGCGCTTTTCACCGACACCTTTCAGATATTTAATATTTGAATTTATATCCATAAATTCAGCTCCGAATCAGATGCGTATCATTTGTTCCGCACGGCGGTTTATTTGAAACGCCAAGAATCAATGTCATAAAAAACGTCGCTGTCACAGCCGCACAAGCCGTCGTTCAGCGCATTGGTGTATGAAGCGGCGGCGTTCCTGTAGCAGAGAGGAACGAACGGCACATCTTCATTAAAAGTATTGATGAAATCCATCAATTCGCAGTTGCCCTCCAAAAGCAAACTGTATCTTGATGCGGAGGGTGAGGACTGATCTACGCCGCATTTTATTGTGCCGTCAAAAAGGGGAGAAAGATCCATATTAGGAGTGAAACGAATTTCTCCGATATACATATCGTAAGAGCCGAGCTCAATTGCTTCTGTATAGTAATTTTCCGCGTAGTCTTTGAAAACGACCTTGAAGCCGAGGTCGGTGAGGGTATCGCGAATGAAAACGGCGGCTTCGTACTTAAAAGGATTATCCTTATTAACGAGTAACGAAACTTCTTTTTTAGAAATATCGTTTTGCGATTCTTCTATCAGATTCTTTGCTTGCGCTTCGTTTTTGGTTATCGTTAAATCTTTTGCCGAAAGAGCGTACCAATCGGGATTAAACGGCGAATAGCAGGTGCGGGCATGCCCTTGAAAGGCCGTCACCGATATGGAATTGCGGTCAACGGCGAGATTTACCGCACGTCGAAGAAGAGGGTCGGAAAACAATTCGCTTTCGGAATTAAATGCAAGAAAAACAAAATTATTTATGCCGATGTCAACGGTTTGGGCGTTGATTCGTGAAAATTTACCGTCGGAAAGGTCGTCAAAATAAAAGCCGGTGTTTCCGATTTCGAGACTGCTTTCGAGAGATGAACTGTCGCGGATCGGAACGAGAGAAATTGTCTTAATTGCAGGGTCAAAATCGGCGTGCTTAGGGTTGACCACAAGATATATTTCTTCTCCGTTTTTTTGATAAACATATCTACCGCTTCCCACGGGCGCTTCACCGGTCGCACCGTTTTTGACAATCGGGAACGTAAGGCATGAAAGTGCATAAGGGTCGGATTTTGAAAGACTGAAAACGAGCATATTTGAGGTTGAAATGCTTACGGAATCAAAGCTTTTCAGTTTTTCGGAGTATGCGGGCGAGGTCTTTGCGAGCTTGAAAGAATATGCAACATCGTTTGCCGTCACGGCAGTACCGTCGCTGAACCAAGTTTGAGCGAGTGTGACAGTTACGGTATTTCCGCTGACTATGGCACCCTTTGCCGCAACGGGTATCGGCTCATACGATTTATCCAATTTGTAAAGTCCGTCATACATTAAACCGAGTATCTGCAAATTCGTTGCGGAGGATGCCTTAAACGGGTCAAGGGATTCCGATTTTGAATATGCAAGCCTCAGTTTGCTTTGTGTAACGGTGCCTTCAACCGTTGTTTCTTCCGGAGAATTTACGGTAACGGTATCTATCCCGCAAGCGCAAAGCGAAAGCAGAAGCATTAAAACGGTAATAAGCGAGATTATTTTTTTCATTTTGACCGCCTTTCCGAAAGGTCGAGAATTATTTTTCCCGCCATGATGAGTCCTGCCGCTCCGGGGACAAACGGCAAGCTGCCGGGTACGGCTCGTTTCTCGGTTATTTCGTCCGTAGCCGATGGTTTCAGCGGTTCTTCCGCAGACCAAACAACGTTCAGCGACTTGACGCCGTGCTTACGCAGCTCGTAGCGCATTACTCTGCATAGAGGACAAACCGAGGTTTTATAAATATCGGATATTCTGAATTGCGACGGGTCGAGCTTATTGCCCGTACCCATGCAGGAAATTATAGGAATGCCGAGTTCCGTCGCTTTTACGGCAAGGTCGATTTTTGCGCTGACGGTATCAATCGCATCGGCAATATAATCATAGCGGTCAAGGGAAAATTCATCGGAATTTTCGGGCAGATAGAATTTATCAATCGCAGTGACGTGGCAGGATGGGTTGATGTCAAGAATCCGCCGCTTAATTACTTCGGCTTTTTTCATGCCTACCGTTGAATGCAAAGCGCAAAGCTGTCTGTTGAGGTTTGTATCGGAAACGCAATCGCTGTCAACAACGGTTATATTGCCGATTCCCGAACGGGCAAGTGCTTCGGCGGTATATGAGCCTACACCGCCGAGACCGAAAAGAATAACCTTGCGGTTGCCGAGATTTTCCGTTGAGTTTTTTCCTAAAAGCATTTCCGAACGGGCGAATTGTGAATGCTCCATTACCGAGCCTCCGTATAATCAGAATCACAGTACCATTATGAGAGTTCCCGCACCAATCAAAATACAGCCTATCAGAGACTTTGCATCAAATTTTTCATGCAGGAAAACAAATGCCAAAATCAGTGTTATGACAACGCTCAGTTTGTCTATCGGAACGACTTTTGAAGCCTCTCCTATCTGCAAGGCTCTGTAATAGCAAAGCCATGATGCGCCGGTGGCAACTCCCGAGAGAATCAAAAATATCCAGCTTTTTTTGCTGATTTCACCTATGCCGCTTTGGGCATTCGTGAGAAAAACCATGCCCCACGACATTATCAGCACAACGCCTGTCCTGAGTGCTGTTGCGAGATTTGAGTTAACGCCGTCTATGCCGATCTTTGCGAGGATTGACGTAAGTGCGGCAAAGACGGATGAAAGGAGCGCGAATATAAGCCACATAATCTTGCCTCCGTGATTTTGTTTTATAAAAGTATTATACACCAATAACCGAAATAAAGCAATATAAAGCCCAAAAAGAATAGTAACGATATTTTGAGTATTCAAGCCTTGACTTTATTCATAAAAAGGTATAATATATCTTTAATCAATTATATATGTTGACGGAGGAAACAAATATGAAAAAGCGCATTTTCTCACTTTTCCTTGCGGTATGCCTTGTGCTCGGAGCGACCGTTCCCGCCTTTGCATTGCCGGCTACGGGAGGCCGTCACAGGCTTCGCTTTGACGAGAACGGTGAATTTACCGTTATGCACCTTACCGATATGCAGGACAATTATCCCGCAAACGAAACAATGCTCGAGTACGTTGACGTTATGCTCAAGACCTACAAGCCTGACATCGTTGTTCTCGGCGGCGACAATACCGTCGGCGATGCCGAAACCAGGGAAGCTGCCATCAAGGAAATTGCGGATGTTTTTGTTAAGAACGAAACATACTTCACTCTTGTTTTCGGTAACCACGACCACCAGTACGTTAAGGATATCGACGTTGACCTTCAGGCACAGGAGCTTGCAAAGGGTCATCTTCTCAATCTCTATCAGCTTTACGGCGGAGAATATTGCCTTGCTTATGATGCGGTTCCTTCGCTTCACGGTGTCGGCACCCATAATCTTCCCGTTTATGCTTCGGATTCATACAGCAAAATCAAGTTCAATCTCTGGATGTTCGACTCGGGCAGCTATGCGGCTGACGAGAACGGCAACAAGGTCGGTTATGACTGTGTAAGAGAGGACCAGATTAAGTGGTATCAGGAACAGAGCAAGGCTATTGACACCTTGGCGGGCGAAACCGTCAATTCAATCGCTTTCCAGCACATCGTTGTCGGTGACGTTTACGACAATCTTTTCTATGAAACTCCGTTTGACCTGGGCAAGCTCGGCAGAAGCTATAACGGAAAGAATTATTCCTTCCTTCCCAAGACTGAGAATTTCACCGGTCATCTTCTCGAATTTCCTTGCCCCGGCTATTATAACTGCGGTCAGTTTGACGCAATGGTGAAGCAGGGCAATATGCTTGCCGTTTTCTCGGGTCACGACCACGTTGACAGCTACGAGACGGAAAAGGACGGCGTTTGGATTATCAACACCCCCGGCGCTACCCTTCACGCCTACGGTGACGACCTTGTAAGAGGTTGCCGTATTATCACGATAAATGAAAACGATACGAGCACCTTTGAGAGCGAGGTTGTTACAATGTATGATCTTGCAATCGAAAACGACGGCTTTGCGGAATATTCGGGAATAAATCAGTTCAGCGCCCGTATTCTTATGGCTCTGGGCGAATTTGCACAGTTCCTCAGCAAGCTTGCCGCACCGCTCTTCAAGGCGTTCGGTTTTATAGGTGTTTTAGCTTAACAATCGGTGCTGTCGCCCAGCGGCAGCACTTACTTTATTTTTTCAATCGGAGGTGCTTGTATGCCTGTTTGTCACATAGTCGGAGCGGGGGATTGCCTGTCTCTTGACGGCGTTAAATGCGGTGAAAAGGATATGATAATAGCCGCCGATAACGGACTTGCACCTTTGCGTGCGGCAGGATTCGAGCCCGATTGTATTGTCGGTGATTTCGACTCCTACGGCAGTATTCCCGATGGCGAAAATGTCGTTGTGCTTCCCGCGGAAAAGGATGTCACGGATATGTGTTTTGCCGCAAGGCTCGGAATAAGCAAGGGCTTTACCGACTTCAAATTCTACGGCTGGTCAGGCGGAAGATTTGACCACACCCTTGCGAATGTTCAGCTTTGTGCCGAACTTGCACAGAAGGGCTGTAAGGCGGAATTTATAACCGACGGGCAGATAATGACCGCCGTTTCTTGCGGAAAAATTAATTTCGATAAGTCACACAGGGGATATATTTCCGTATTTTCTTTCACCGACAAATGTTGCGGAGTTACGCTTTTGGGACTCAAATATCCGCTCGAAAATGCACAGCTTCACAATAATTTCGCGCTCGGAGTGAGCAATGAATTTATCGGCGTTGAAAGCAGTGTTTCGGTTGAAAGCGGCACGCTTATTGTCATTTTTGAAGCTTGACACATATCTTATATTATAGTAAAATAAAATACAATATAGTATTTTTTTCGGAGGTTATCTGATGAAAGCATTTACAAAGAAAACGCTTGCCGTTCTTCTTGCGGCAATTATTCTTGTTACCGCGGCCGTGCCGTCGTTTGCAGGCGTTGCATGGGATGCATGGTGGAGTACGAGCGATGCCGAAGCGGGCATCATAATGTTTTCCGGCTCCGACGAGAGCGAACGCAATTTTTCATGGTACAGCGATGCCGAGTCAACGCCCTATGTCGTTATTTACGACTACGAGCAGGGCACGAGCGGCAAACAGTATAACGGCGAAAGCGTGAAAACCTACAACGGTACATATTCAAACAAGGTTACCGTTACGGGACTTGAAGAGGGAACGACTTACTTTTACGAGTGTGTGAGCGGAGATTTTAAGTCGGCACGGTATACTTTTACAACGAGCAACGGAAGCGATTTTTCGGCGGTTTACGTTACGGACGTTCACATCAGCTACGACAGCGAAAATCCCGACGAAATCAAAAACTGCTCCGAAACCTTTAACGAGGTTCTCACTGCCGCAAGGCTCAAAAGCAACATTTCTCTTGTTCTTTCCGCAGGCGATCAGGCGAGCCTCGGCCGTCAGGACGAATACATCGGCTTCAGCTCCACCGTTGCGGGCAAGGCTCTTTCGTTCGCAACAACTGCGGGCAACCACGACCGCAAGGGCGTTGATTACAAAACCTTTAAGAATCTTCCCAATGAGCGCAAAAACAACTATGTTTCTTCCTACATAACCTCGGATTATTATTTTGTCAAGGGCGACGTACTTTTCCTTGTTATGGACAGCAACAACGGTAGCGGTATGGATCACCATGCATTCATAAAAAATGCCGTTAAGGAAAATCCCGACGTTAAGTGGAAGGTTATGATGTGCCACCACGACCTTTACAGCGGCAGACTTCCTCACAGAGAGGACGAAAATAAATTCCTGCGTATGCTTTGGGGTCCTATGGCGGACGAATTCGGCATTGACCTTGTTCTTCTCGGACACAGCCACTATTATACCGTTTCAAACGTGCTTTACGACGGCGAAAACGTGACTCCCATGACGAACGGCGGAGTAATCGACAATGCCGCAGGTACGGTTTATATGGTTTCGGGCTCGATAAACAGACCGAGAAATGATGATGTTAACAACCTCGGACTCAGCGACAACATCGGTGTTGCACAGCTTACAGACGAAAAGATATACAACATTATCGACTTTACCGAGAACTCGATAACCGTTAAGTCCTATACGCTTGAAAGCAATGAAATGTTCAACAGCTTCACCCTTACAAAGAGCTCCGATAACGGCGGACATCCCAAGGCGAAATTCAATCCGTTTAACGGCTTTGTACGCTTCTGCGGCACGGTTTATGCGCTGTTCAACAATATCAGCGTATACAGCAACCTCACCGAGAAGCAGGGTCTTGATGTTGACTTCTTCGATATAGTTTTCGCAAGCAGTAAGCAATAAAAAGCATAAAATTCGTGAAAGGGGCGATAAGGAATGTTCGTAATTGCACACAGAGGAGCAAACAAGCTTGCACCGCAGAATACCATGCATGCTTTTTTGAAAGCGGCGGAGCTTGAATCCGACGGCGTTGAAACCGATGTTCATGTTACACGGGACGGTCATTTTGTATTGTGCCATAACGGAACGGTTGACAAAACCTCGAACGGTAAGGGTAAAATTTCCGAGCTCAGTCTCAGCGACCTGAAGCGTTTTGATTTCGGCTCATGGTTCGGCAGCCGCTTCAAGAACACGACCATTCCCACTCTCGATGAATTTTTGCAAACTATGAAAGATACAGCGGTTTCCATGCTCAATATCGAACTTAAACCGCAAAAAGGGGTCGGACTTGATTTTGTTGAGACGGTCATTAAAAAGGTAAAAGAATACGGGCTTTCCGACAGGCTGTTTATTTCAAGCTTCGATTACCGTATTTTAGACAGGGCAAAGGCTTTCGAGCCTTGCGTTCAAACGGGTTATCTTTACCCTGCAATGGGCGATATCGTAAAGCGCAAGATAATTTCACCGCTCAATCTTGTTCAAAAGTATAATATCGACTACCTTTTGCCGCACCAAGGCTATGTTTCGAAGAAACTTATAGAAAAGGCTCACGGAGCGGGTAAGAGAGTGGCGGTTTGGACTGTTAACAAGCTTGAAACGGTCGAAAAGCTCCACTTTTGGGGCGCGGACGGAATTATAACCGATTTCCCCGATATTATAAAAAATAAAATCGAATCTATATAGTCGCACTGCCGCAAGCGGGTAGACCGTGAGCGGCAGTTTTTTATATTCTGCCGTAGGTTTACTTTTTAAGTGTTAGTAAGCTAACGGCGAAGCCGTGACGAAAGGGCTTAAAAAGCTGTTTTATAACTTCGAGATAAAAACCCCTCCGGCACTGCGTGCCGTCTCTCCTAACGGTGTGATAAAATTCATTTTCTGTTTGCGGTTATATCCCCCGACGAAATGGTACATTCCGTTTGCCCCCTTTAGGCAAGGGGGCATTTAAATTTATACCTATAATCTGATTCCTGACAGGGCACAGAAAAACCGCCGCAGGGTGTTAGCCTGCGGCGGTTGAGCTATTCACTTAGGCGTATCGCCAAATCACATCATGATGAGAAAATCTGTGCGTTTCCGAGGTCACCGGAGGTGAATTTGCAATATCCCATGGTGTCGGGAACCGGCGACATACAGCCCTCGGTTGTACCGAAAGCGCTGCCGAGGTCGCCTAAACCGAGAATATCCAGAATCATTTGCGATTCATCTTTTGTTAATTGCGTTTCACAGCTTCCGATTCCTCTTGCGCCGGAGGCAGTAGAAACAAGGCTGATTGTAGGTTTAATGTAATTACTCACTCTTTTACCTCCTTAAATGCTGAACAGAAGCTTTCCGATATTTGCAAACAGCTTCTTGAATATTTCAAGCAGAGCCGCAAGGAAGCTTGCAGGCGTTACCGAACCGGAATCAATGAGCTCACCGATATTGCCCATGTCAATCTTCGTATCGGAAGGTCTGCTTACGGGGTCAAGGTCGGGGTCGGGGTTGGTCGTGGAAGGCTCTTCGGGAACGTAATCGGGATGCTGATTTGCGTAGCCGCGAGTGTTGAGCGTGGAAACCTCGACGGGTGTTGCCGACATCATCATAAGACTTGTAACCATGGGCAGGTCAGCGGTTGTTGTATAGTCAAGCTCTGCGTTGGTGAGCTTGAGGGTGTTGACGGCAAGGATTCCGTCACCGCTGTTTTTAACGGTTACGTAGTAGTAAACTTCGCCGTTTTCATTTGCGCCGGTCAAGCACGTTGAAATGTCGTAATACATTTCCGTCTTGGACTGTACGCTGAATGATGCCTTGTCGTTTACCTTAGCTGTGGGAGCTCCCGAAACCGCACGAAGACCGAGCATTACGGAAGGCGTGATTGCCGCTCTTGAAGTAGACTGATATTTAAGCTTGAATGTTATTCCGTTGTCTTTTTCAAGATAAATTTCGTTTGCGGGACCGCCGTTGCTTCTGTAATCGCCGAATCCGAAGGTCTTGTCGCCCTTGTTTTCAACGTAAGCTATCATCGACTCAAAGAGATTGTCGTCACCGATAAACTTTCCTTCTTCAATTGTGTTCGCAACATTATAATATGTTGCGCCCTGCTCGCTTTCAATATACATTGAATCGTCTGTGGGAGGATTGTATATGCGGTAGCCGTCAAGATAAAGGGTCTTTGTGCCCGCTCTCGAAACCGTTGTGCTCTCGCCGTCTGCGGTCGTCGCGGCCTGTGCCGATGTGTTGAGAACGGAATCCTCGTCCATCCAAACAGCCTCGATATCCATGTCGTCAAACTCGGGCATTCCGAGCTCGGCGAACATTCCGATTTCTTCTGCGGGAACGCCTGCTTCAAGCTCTGTGCCGTCTGCATCGAGCGCCGCCGTTTCCGTTTCATCCTTAGGCTCGTAAATGCTCTTGAGATACACACCGGTAATCTCTACCGTGCGTTCCTCGGCAGTGTCGAATTCAAGGTGAAGAACGGGAACCTGAGTAAGATTACCGTATGCCGCATCATTGTAGTAGGTATCGACAAGATAAGGATTTCCGATAATGTTTCCGGACGAATCTCTGACAGCCACAAGCAGCATACCCGTTTCGGGGCCGCAGGCGGAAACAAGGTCGAAGCCTTTGCCGCAGAAAGTGAATTTCTCGGTTTGGGTGCGGAGCGTTGTTCCGTCAACGGTGGCGGTCATGTATGTTCCGTTCGAATAACTCGAGGTGTTGTTATAGTTGGAGTCGTAGCCGTAAACATCCGAGTCAAACGAAGTATCTTGATATTCGATGTCTCCGGTGCCCACGCTCGTCCATGCGTTGACAGCAGAATCCGTCGCAACGGGAGTAAGTCTCGTTTCCTCGTAATAAACGTTGGAAGCGGGGATAATGTTAATTCTGAACCAGTCGTAAGTGCCGTCGTCTCTCTTTATGAGCACGTAGCCCTTGCCCTCGTCCTGCTTGAGTGTGTAAACAAGGTCCTGGTTGCTGTTTGCAAATGCGATTTCGATATCCTCTGTCGAAAGATTATTGCTGTAAGTTGACTGTCTTTGAATTACGCTGTCAACCGAGCAGAGAGTGCCGTTAACCTCGCTGTCATACATGGGCAGGTCGTAGTCCATGATGAAGTTGTATTCGGGAATGGAGAAGTGTTCCGTCGGGAACTGCTTAACGGCAATGTTCTTGTTGAGCTTATCTTGATTCTCGTAAATACCAGTGTTTTCGGAAATATTGATTGAAGTATTGTCAAGCGCTGCATCGGGGTTAGCAAGCACGCCCGAAATGGTGACAATCAGCTTTTTACCAACGCCCTCGTTGGATTTCGCAACATAATAAGATGAATAATCGAATCCGGAAACTTTGATTTCTTTTGAACTGTAGCTGACAGAGGGAGAAATTTCCGAGGAAGCGGTTACGGCATCCTTGAAGTAAAGTCTGCCGAGCTGGTCGTAAGCGCAGGTTGCGGTTTGAATTGTTGTTTTAGCATCGTCCGGGATTATAAATGAATCCTCCAACTGCTCACGAAGAACGGACTCTGCGGTAAGCACAGCCGCCGCATGGGTCGAGTTTGACGTTATCGAATCGAAAACACCGTTAACAATGTAGTCGATATTAAATGCTGTGCCGGTGGGAACGTCAATACGATAAGCGATATCTTTGATGTTTCTGTCGCCGGGTTCGTCCATGCTCTTTGCATAGATGAACTCGGAAGAAACATAGTTCATATAGTCGTCCATGTTGAAGCCGGCAAGTGAGTTGGCACCGATTTGAATCGAGTAAACATAAGCGCCGTTTTTCTTTGATGTGTAAGAACCTGCAATAGCAGCGTTACCCACCGTAATCGCACTGGTTACAGAATCATCTGTGGAGCCGCCTATACCCGGAATACCGTCGGTAATCATAACGATACAAACGCTTCTGTCGCCCTCAACATCATATGTCGAATCGGAGTTCGCAATAATTTTGTTCGCCATTTCAAATCCGTAATTTACAAAGGTGTCGGCGGAGGGGTGGTCTTTGTAACTGACGGCAAGATTGTTAACGCAGTTTCTGAAGCGAACAAAGTTGTCCGTAGTATAGAAAGCACTTGCGTAATCCGAGTCTGTCAGTGAAGCATAGCCTTTCATATCCATGCTTGCGGTGGTGAACATACCGGTTCTTGTGTAGTCCTCCGAACCGAAAGCGACAACTGCCGCACGATGCTGAAGACCCGTTTTCTCGGCGTCCTCCGCAATCTTGTAAGTCAAATTGTTAACGGCAAGCTGCATAGCCTCAAGACGAGACATGGTGTTGTTTGTGCCTGTGGGTGATTCGTAGTACATGCCGTCAAAAACACCGGTTTCTTGTCTGGCCTCACTATTCGTGTTCCATTTTCCTTTAATTTCGCCTGATTTGTTTTTGTCAGAACTTGCTTCTGACAGTATTTCCGAAGCACTTGCGTAACCGTATCCGGAGGGGTTCGAAAGGAACATTTCATCAGTGAGCTTTGTGCTACAATCATTTGTTATAAGATATCCGTCGGTGGAAAGCTTATAGCAACGACCGGTTGTGGGGTGAGTACACCATAACCAAAGATCTCTTCCGTATTTTGTATAATTTCCGCTTGAGCCCTTGTTTTCTGCAAGTGAAATCGATGCATACTCACCATCGGGAAGTCTATAATAATATTTACTTGTGTGTTCGGTGTTATAGTTTGAATCTGTCTTTCCGGTATAATCATTAAATTTTTTGGCTTGCAACGCACTCCAGGTTGTATCATGGTGATAACCGATTGAAGTATCTGCCGAATACATCGAGCTCGATCCGTCCAGCACGAATATAAAGTCCGTGGGTCTGGCGGAAACGGTTTGATACTGAACGGGACTGTTTGCATAAGTCTCAAGAACGATGTTATAAGTGCCGTCCGCCTGAAGCTCGGCTCTCAAGTCGGAATAAACTCTTGATTCGTATGATGACGAATATGGGTTTGAAACTCTCTTGTAGATGTTGACTATCTGCATATCGGCACCGACAGATTTGCCGATAAGGTTACCGGAATTTGTGGTACTGCCTTTAAGAAAGTCGCCGTCGCAGTGGAATGTGCCCGCTACCTCGTCGACATTATCATATGCCGCAACATAACCGATTTTACCGCTGTTTTGATAGAAATTCGTATAGGTGTCGATATACTCTTGGTTTGAGCCGTCGTTACACCACAGATAATATGCCGGATTTGTTCCGTTCTGATAGAAAATGCGGAAGTTGCCGGCCTCATTATTGTATTGCTCAAGGTGAATACAGTTAAGCTTGTCGGCACTCATTGCATCGGAAGCCATGGAGAACAGTCTTGAGCCGAGATAAAGGTGGTTGTTGGTGGCGTAATAAAGCTCTTTTGAGTTGATTCTTAATGTATCCGAACCGGCACCGAGAATTTGCCAACGCATAGAGATATAAGCGTCGTCCTCCTCGGTGATATACAGCTTGTCGCCGTCAACGGTGTAATCTGTTATAGCATAGCCGACAATACCCATCGAGTCGCCGGTGTTTTGTTGAGCGGGATCGTTTTGTTTAGGCAGACGGTTGTCGTCATAGCCGCCGAAAGCATCAACCGCATAGATAATGTTCTTTTGCGTAAGCGAATCCTTAACGGGAGATTCGTGAACGATAAGATAAGTATCCGCTGTGTTTATTTCGCTCAGGCTGTTGACCTTTTGATAATAATCGGCCGTTGTATCGTCGTAGCTTCTGTCTTCGCCCATCATTTCGTGGTGGTCGAATTTCCAGATAACATCAACCGGCTCGGGGCATTTGTTACTGCTATATTTAGCTCTGTAGTAATATGCCGCCGACTCGCCGAAAACATAGAGATAATCATCAACAACAACGATACCCTCGGTCATATACATCATTTTCTGCGCAGGGGAATCGTCATCATCTGCATTGCTACCGCTGCCGCCGAAAACCGTAAGAGAATCGGAGTAGTTAACAAGGGTAACGTTTCTCGGCCTTCCGTTTACATCATGTGGAAGCGTGCCGGGAACGTTAATGTCGATTTCGGCGACCGAAACTTCTCTGATGTGAGAGTTGCCTTCTTTTCTGCCCCATGAACGGCTGAGGTAAATTTTACCCTTATCGACAATAGCGTACTGGATTTTGTCGACGTTGCCGCTTGCGCCCGTGAAAGTAACGACATAGTAGGGGTTACCTGCACAGCTTACACCCTCATATCTCGGATTCGAGGTGAAGCCGCTTGCGGGAGTGTATTCTCTGAGCTTGATGTTTTCCATTTTGAATTCGCGTGCTTCGCTGACAAAATCTTGGTCGAAACGCAGGGTGTATGTTCCCGTGAAGCTGCCGTCGGTTGACTGTGTCTCGGGCCAAGAGGAATCGGTACCCGCAACCTTTAATCCTGCTGTGAATACAAGCTCATAATGATAATAGCCGTTATCAAGCAAGGTGGGAGTAGTAAACTTAACATTTATGTGATTGCCGCCGGGAGAAAACAAATAGATGTCGCTGTTGCCCTCCGCAGTGTTTGTATCAAATTCGAGTTTGTATGTCACGCCCTCGGTGAGGTTTGCCGTTGCAAATCCATGTTTGTAGATTTCCTGAGCGTCGTTTGTCTGCGCTGCGGAGACGGAGCCCACAATGTCAACATGAGAACCGTCATCGGCATATGAGGTTGTGTAAGTCATATCGCCCACGGTAAGATTTTTGGTTGTTGATGCAAGCTTTATAAGATTGAAGTTTGTCGAGAGATAATACCACTCTTCCTCGGAGGAATTGCCGAACAGCTTATAGCCGACAAGAATGGAGGGGTATTTATAATTGTCATCATCGTCTTTATCTTCGAATGCAGGGGTGTCATACGGATAGTCAGTGCTATTGTAATAAAAGTTACCTGCCCAAAGAACGCCGTCGTCATAGCAGCAGTAGGAGGTGTTTGCACCGCCCAATTCACCGGCGAGAGAGATAGTGCCCTTGAGCTGAATATTCTTAACCGTTCCGTCGGGAACGTCAAGCTCCGAAAGGGGAATATAGCTGATGTTGCTTCCCTCGTCGCTTGCGTCTGCGGTGTCGGCGTAATAGAAGTTGTATTCGGAAGCCGCGATACCACCGCCGTGGCTTTTGTTAACGCTGCCGTCGAGCTTGAGGATTCTGAAAAGAGCCACAAACTTTGCGGTTTCTCCGTCAAGAGCATAGATAACGGAACCGTCGGTACCGTCTTTATCATAAGCGGAGATAAGGAACCAGTCCTTCGCTTTCCAATATGTTAATCCTTGAGGAACATAGTTATCTTCTTCGGAAAGACCGGGAATAACAAAATTCGTCGGCTCATTTGACTGTCTGCCGGTAACGAACTTTTGCTGATACTTTTCGTATGTCTCTTTGTAGTTATCGACAACTCTTTTTTGCGTTATACCACCAAGAGTTATGTTAGGCTCGAAATCTTCCGCCGCTTCTGCGACAAAATCATCAAGCACTAAACCAAGACCGCAAAAAGTCGATGCAACCATAACAAGACAAAGCAGCATTGATATGATTTTCTTGGATATTTTCATGTTTTTACCTCCATATAATTCTTGGAATATCCGATTTTAGCCTCCCCTCTTAGGGGAGGTGGCACGAAGTGCCGGAGGGGTTTTCCTCACTTTATCGCCCCTTTTAGGGGAGATGTCGCGAAGCGACAGAGGGGTTTTACCTCAACTCAGCTTCCCCTCTTAGGGGAAGTGCCGAGCTCCGCGAGGCGGAGGGGTTTTTAAAGCCTAAAGCCACTCCCGAGCCCAAAACCCTTCCACCGCAAGCGGTCCCCCTCCCCTACAGGGGAGGCCAAGGACATCGAGCCGCCAGTGGATTTTATCGCCCCTCTTAGGGGAGATGTCGCGTAGCGAC
Source organism: uncultured Clostridium sp. (assembly GCA_964400315.1). GTDB lineage: Bacteria > Bacillota > Clostridia > Oscillospirales > Acutalibacteraceae > CAG-177. The sequence goes on from CAYNUD010000027.1 coordinate 15,221, forward strand.
AGAGGGGTTTCTCCGCTCTCGAACCAAAACCAAAGATATTCCGATATTTTGTTGTATATATCAAATCCGAATAATTCGGACATTGTTGCCATCAGCCTCTTAGCCTCTAAAGGGGAGATCGAGGACATCAAGCAGGGACAGCCAACATAACTGTAAGCTGACAGCCACTTTTAGCCGCCCCTCTCAGGGGAGGTGCCGAGCTCCGCGAGGCGGAGGGGTTTTTAAAGCCTAAAGCCACTCCCGAGCC
>CAYNUD010000028.1:0-15303 GCA_964400315.1 uncultured Clostridium sp.
CATTATTGTTGACGGTGCCGGCGATAAGGATGCAATTGCTTCGAGAGTTGCGCAGATAAAGCTTCAGATAGAGAACACCACCTCGGATTTCGACAGAGAGAAGCTTCAGGAAAGACTTGCAAAGCTCTCCGGCGGAGTTGCCGTTATCAAGGTCGGTGCCGCTACCGAAACGGAAATGAAAGAAAAGAAGCTCCGCATTGAGGATGCTCTTGCCGCGACCAAGGCTGCCGTTGAGGAAGGCTGTGTTGCGGGCGGCGGTGTTGCTTTGCTTAACGCGGTCGGATGTGTTAAGACTTTGCTTGACAATACCGACGATGCCGACGAAAAGACCGGTATCAAGATAGTTCTCAAGGCACTTGAGGAGCCTGTACGTCAGATAGCCGCCAACGCCGGTCTCGAAGGCTCGGTTATCGTAAATGCTATTCTTGCATCCGATGAGGTTGGTTACGGCTACAACTTTGCAAAGGATGAATACTGCAACATGGCTGCCGCAGGTATTCTCGATCCCACAAAGGTTACACGTTCCGCACTTCAGAATGCCGCTTCCGTAGCCGCAATGGTTCTTACCACGGAAAGCCTTGTTACCGATAAGCCCGATCCCGCTGCCGATGCCGCAAATGCCGCAGCAATGGCTGCCGCACAGGGCGGAGGAATGTATTAATCAAATTTATTAACAGGCAATATGCCGCCGCAAGGGTGCTCCGAGCGGCGGCTTTTTCCGTTCGAAAAAATTTTTTCAAAAAAGATGTCTGTTAAGAAAAACTCTATATGGTGCCGTTATGCGGATAAAAACACAAAATCTTTGAATCATCGGGCCAAAAAGTGTTAATTGAAAGCATAATTAACCTTTTATTAATATTTGAAGTTCCATTTTCGTTTGACATTTAAAAGCAAATGTGCTAAAATTCAATCAGGTCCTACGAAGCGGACGTCTGTTTCGCCGAATGGGACGCACAGTATTTAACAATAAAACATAAAACAGGAGGACAGAAAAATGAAAAAAGCAAAGTTAATTGTTTCTTTGCTCATGGCGCTTATCATGACGACAACCGGTATGGTTTCGGCTTTCGCGGCAAGCGTTGAAGAAAAAGAATCCAACAATACTGCGGCAACGGCAACGTCTTTTGCTATGGTTGACACTGTTTCGGGCAAAATCTCGGGCACCGACGATGAAGATTGGTATTCTTTTGACGTGGCGGAATCAAGCCTTATCACGGTCAAGCTTTCACACGCAATCGTAGGTGCAAATGCAACATTGACTTATTTTAACGTTGATGTTTATGATTGCATTCCCACCGATGAAAACAATGCTCGACCCGAGGCATCCTTTTCAAGTGTCGGCAATGTTGATTCGTCGAGCTCTGCGGCATTCAGCGTTGCTTCCGGAAAACATTATATAAGGGTGACGGGCGGACAGGTAAACCTTGATTCGCTCACCTACAGCATTTCCGTAACGGCCGATGCCAATTCCCTTGCGGAGAAGGAACCCAACAATACCACTGCAACCGCATCTCCGCTTCAGCTTTCGACGAAGGGCAATCACCAAATATATATGGGCACGATATCGGGCGAGAATGATGTGGACTATTACAAATTCTCCCTTCCGCAGAACGGCTATATATATTGTTATTTATATAACAGTAACGGTGCGGCAGGCGACTATACCGCAGAGCTTATCGGTTATGTCAGCGGTAAAGACGGTATAGCCAAAGAAGAATCCTTCGGCGCGATTTCTCTTGCCAAAAACGAGGAAATGAAGCAAGGACCGAGTGTCGGACTTTCGGCAGGCGAATATTTCCTTAAGGTTTCCGGCTCAGTCGGCGGCTATCAGGTAAAAGTTTACTTCTCGGCTCATGATACGACAGAGAGTGAATATAACAACGACTATGCGAATGCAGATGCTATTTCCACTGGAAGCACCTATTACGGCTCAAACTTTGATGTCAAGGATTATGATATTTTCAAGTTTACCGTTGCCAAAGAAAAGACCGCACTTCAGTTTGTGTTCGATGTTTCGGGCATAAAAGGAAACGGTAAGTGGAGAGTTTTCGTTACCGGTGCTGACGGAAGCATTCTCAGCGGCGGCGAACTGACGGCGGTAAAGGGTGAGAAGGTAACTTATTCCCTTTATGATCTCAAGGCCGGCACATATTATGTTGAGGTCAGAGCCGATGCAAGTGCTCCCAATTCCGAAAACTACAAGCTTTATTTTGAGACTATAAAAGTTGAAGAAGAGGAAGAGGACAAATCCTTCATTGACCAAATAAAGGACCTCAACTGGGGCAAATTCCTCAGCAACTTCAGCGAGTGGATCGGTCAGATAAATCTGCTCCCCATGCTTCAGGCGATTTTCGAGAGCATTAGGAACGTTATCGGTTCGCTTTTCTAATCGAAATTTACGGCGGGTTGTGATTTTTCACAGCCCGCTTTTTAGTTGAAAATTATTTTGTGCTTGATTTATCTGCGCTTTTATATTATGATATAATGTATAAAATATCGGTGCCGCATCGGTAAGCACCGAAAAAGCGGAAGGTGATGTGATGTCCGAAAGCACTAATACCGTTCGGGGAACGTCGGTGGAAAACGAAGCGGTTTTACGCCAGCTCGAACAGCAGAAAAAGCTTTATTTAAGCCCGAAGCATTATGTAGCGTATATCCTGTCGGGTTTCGGAGATACAAATTGGAACTCCTTTTCATCAAAAAGACTGTTTTATTTTGCAACAACGTTTCTGCATATCAATGCGAAAACATGGACCACGGCAAGCACGGTAAGCGGTATTCTCGATGCGATTGACAATGCGCTTTCGGGACTTATTATAGACCGAACGAGAACACGCTGGGGAAGGGTGCGTCCGTATTTGATTCTCACACTTCCGCTTTGGTTCTTTTCCGCGTTTACTCCGTGGGTTTTGCCTGATGGCTTGAGCCAGACGACATTGCTTATTTCATTCTTTCTGTTCAATTACATCGGTTCGATAGCGAATTCATTTTACGATACGAGCTATAAGACGATTTTGTATAATCTTACCCCGAATGTTTCGGAACGCAACAGGCTCATAGCAACGGATGCTTATGCCGACCTTGCGGGCGTTTGGCTGCCGTCATTGTTTCCTGTTTTTGTAGACTTTCTAAAAGTCCCGACGCGCTATGTTTATACGGGGGGAGCGATTTTCTTTATAGCTTGCGTGCTGATATTCAGAACATACGGCTTTTTCGCACTCAAAGAAAGAGTACCTCTTGCCTCCCGAGAGGAAATGAAGCAAATGGGACTTCTGGAGACATTTAAAGCTGTCGGAACCTGCCGACCGATGTGGGTTCTGGTAATAAAGAATTTTTTTGCCGTCGGAAAAAGCACAGGCGGTATGGTAGAAGAATTCTTTTGGATAAACTGTATGGGCAAGCTGTCATTAGGCTCGATTTCTGGTCTGTTTACGGGCTTGCCGAGTTATTTCGTGCTTCCGCTTGCGCCGAAGCTCACAAAAAAATTCGGGTTGCGTAATCTTGCTGCGGGAAGTTATATGTTCTGCGGAATATGTTATTTTATAATGTGGATTGTCGGCTATAAGCCTTTCGGCAACGATCATTTTCTGCTCAATTTCATTTGGGTGGTTGTCGCATTGACATTCTGCGGCTCTCTTAACAGCATTCAGCGTTATTGCAGTACCGCTCTCAACGGCGACCTTTACGATTATGTTGAATGGAAATCGGGAGTTCGTAACGAAGCGACAATAACGGCGGCAATGGGGTATATGACCTTGATTTCAACGGCAGTGGCAAACATACTCAGCGGTGTTGTGGTCGATGCCATTCACTACAAGCCCTTGCTTAATGCGGCGGGGCAGGTTATTCCGCAGACAGACCCGAAAATGCTTGCCGGCATATGGACGGTTTTTGCACTGTGTCCCGCAATCGGGCGTTTTATGAAAGGCGTAACTTTACTGTTTTTTAACGTTCACGGAAAAACAAGGGATACCATGATGTACGAGCTTGCGAAAATACGTGCCGCAAAAGTAGCAGGTACGGCTGAAGAGTAGAAGTGCGGTGCAGAACGATGAAATTTTCGGATTTTGCAAAAGTTTTTAAAGAAAACTATTGCTTTTTAAATTTTATTATGCTAAAATGATTTGTAATTTATGAGGGTGTATTTTCTCTCAAAATATTTAAGGAGGACAAAAAAATGGCTTATCTTAAAAAGTCACTTGCTATTTTGCTTGCTTTTGTCATGGTATTTTCAACTGTTTCGGTAGCGGCTTCTGCTGTTACGGGAAATGAGCTCAGTTTAAAAATCGTCATGTACCGAAAAGACGGTGATAACTGGGTCGAGACTACTCGTGCAAAGCCTGGCGAAGAGCTCAAGGCAAGGTTCTTTATAGGCACGGATTACTATAGCCAGACATCAATGATAGTTATCGCGTGGGACAATCAATTCTTCTCGACCGCATATCCCAAATGCACAAAGTTTACGAGCGGTATAACTACTAACACTTCGTATGTAACTGGTGATAATCAAACGATTTCTCTTTCTTCTGCAAATGGTAATATGCAGTACTGTGCCCCCGATGCAAGTAAACCCGATAATATTGAGTTTAAGAACCATGTATTCAAATTTGCAGAAAAATACAATTATCTTCCCGCGGGTTATGTTGCAAGCCATGACTTTTTGGCAACCCAGGTATCTGCGAACATTCAAAAAAACTATAAGTGGAATATAAACGAATGGGCTATTGAATGGGACTTCACAGTTAATGATAATGATTATGTCAGAAACTCACCTGAACTTGAGGGTAAAATTGAGGTTCCCGAGGGTATAGTTCCCAATGTTGCAAAATATCAGGAAATAACCATGGGCCCGGACGAAGATTTTTTATTTGATGTACCCAAGGGCGAAGCAAACGGATATGCGAGCGATGTATTAATCATGTCTGAATACACCGCCAGTGTCACCACCACCCCCACCACAATCAGCGTGTTCAGTAACATTGTGCTTGATGCAAACGGCGGTACGTTTGCCGGAGCGTCCAAAACGAAAACTATAAGCGGCGTTATCGGTGACAACGTAACAACTTTGTTTGAAACCGCAAATACCCCCACAAACAGCGGCAAGCAGTTTATGGGCTGGTCTCTCACGGCAAACGGTGATGTTCTCAGTGCTTCTGAGATTGCAGAGCTCAAGTACGATTACACAGACGGCAAGCTCTATGCTATTTGGAGCGACGAGGTTAGAGAATCCTCTTGGCAGTATGAGATTTACAAGATGGCTCTTGTCGATAAGGGCGACGGAACATATGAAGGCTCTTATCTTCTGACTCCCGATTACAGAAGTTCGTCTGCAACCGTACCGGTCAGCACTCCTGTATCTATCCCCGAAGATGCCCTCTCATATTCGGGATTCACACTTGACACGGAAAAATCCACTTTAAGCGCAACGACAACTGCCGACGGCAATACTCTTGTTCTTAAAGCATACTTAAAGAGAGATACCCACACTGTTAAGTATTGCAATGAGGATGGCAGTGCTATAGATACCTTCACCGCATATTACGGTCAGCCTACGCCTACGCTTTCGGCAGACAAGGTTCCCTCAAAAGCGGGACATACTTTTTCATGGTCTCCCGCACTGCCTGCAACCGTAGGTACCTCCGATCTCGAGACAAAGGCAACTTTCACGGCTGAAAAATACCTTCTTACTTTTGATGCCGGCGACGGTAAATTTGCAGACGACACTCGTATAAAGTCACTCGAATTTAACTACGGCGAAAAAGGAGAAGCTATCAGCGATATTCCCACCTTAACAGGTTATAAGTTCAGTCATTGGCAGACCGTATCTGAGGACGGTATACCCGAAAAGGTTGTTGAAACAGTAGCACTTCATGCTGTTTATACGCCGATTGATTACAAAATTACATTTACCGTAAATAATTCAACGGAAAACGCACCGGCGGCGATTACCGGAAAGCACGTTGATGATATTGTAACGCTTCCCGATTTGCCGACAGTTACCGGTTATACGGTAACAGGCTGGAATTACGGTGATGCAACCTACGTAGCCGGCAAGGGCTTCAAAATGCCTGCCGCCGATGTTACCATGAATGCTGTAACAACAGCTAACACCTACAGTGTTTCCTTTGATACGCAAGGCGGTAACTATATTGCTGCGGAAAATCATACCTACGGTGAGCAGATTTCGTCTTTCCCGACTCCGACCCGTGACGGATATACCTTTGTCGGATGGAAAATCGACAATGCTGCTGTAAAATATCCGTATACAATGCCGGCAAATGGTGTTCTTCTTGTAGCCGAATGGAGTAAAAATCCCGCTGCCAAGGCAACGCTCAAGTATGAATTTACTGGCACGGTTCCCGCAGGTGCGGTAGCACTTCTTCCCGCTTCGTCTTCCGAAACAGTCGGTGAGGCTGTTGATCTTGCGGCCGTTCCCGAGTTTAGCGGATATGAATTCCACGGCTGGTTCTATAATAACAGACTTTGCCAGAGCATAGTAATGCCCGCAGGCGGTGCAACGGTTACCGGCTACTGGACCGAAAAAACCACACAGGCAAAGACAGGCACCGTTACCTTCTACAAAGACGGCGCATATTATGATTCAACAAGCGGTACGGTCGGCACTCCCGTTAACGCACCTGCTGCTCCCACAAAGGACGGCTATAATTTCGATTATTGGATGGATAATGACGGACAAGAGGTTAAATTCCCCGTTTCCATTATCGAAGGCAACACCGCATACAGCGCGAAATTCACCGCAATCGATTACACCGTAACCTTTACCGTTGACGGCAAGAGTGAAAACGCTCCCGCCGCACTCACCGGAAAGCACATTGGTGACACCATAACTCTTCCCGCATTCCCCACGGCTACGGGTACGGAGTTTGCAGGCTGGTATTATGACGGAAATATTTATGCTCCCAATAACACATTCGTAATGCCCGCAAAGAGCATTACCTTCAATGCCGTATCTTCCGCAAAGACCTACACTGTTTCATTTAACACAAACGGCGGCAACTATATTGCTTCTGAGGATCATGCATACAACGAAGAAATTAAATCTTTCCCGACTCCGATCCGTGAGGGATACAAGTTTACGGGCTGGGCGTACGGCGATGCAGGTGCAGTAAGCTATCCGTTTGTTATGCCCGCAAAGAGCATTACTCTTCACGCTTTGTGGGAGCTGCTTCCCGCCGATACCTTTGAGGTTTCGTATGCATATATGGGCACCGTTCCTACCGGTGTGCCCGCACTTCCCGCTTCCGCTAATTATAAGAAGGGCGACACGGTAACTGTTGCCGCAGCTCCCGTACTTGACGGATATGATTTTGACGGTTGGTATTATAACAATACCAAGTATGAAGGCGGCAAGACATTTGCAATGCCCGAGGCAAGTGTTCAGCTTACCGGTAAGTGGACTCCTCACGAATACAGTCTTGTTCTTAACGCAAACGGCGGTGTCTTTGAGGACAAAACAAACGTGAAAAACTACACTTATACTACCGGTCAGAGTATCAATGCTCCCAAGAATCCCACAAGAGACGGTTATGATTTTAACGGCTGGATGGATACAAGCAACAACATGATTTACCAGACTCTTCCCGCAACAATGCCTGCTTCAAGCAAGACTTATGTTGCTCTGTGGACGGCAAGCGATCTTACCGTTACCTATTATCTTGTAATCGGTGCAACAACTCCCGTTGCAACACAGTCCTATAAGGTCGGCGATACCATTGTTCCCGCAACGCTTCCCGAGGGCTATTTGGCTGACGGTTGGGTTGACGAAGACGGCAACGCGCTTCCCGAGAAGATGGGTACAAAGATCCTTGTCGTATACCCCAAGGATCTTTCCACAAGGGAATATAAGCTTACCTTTGATGCAAACGGCGGCTATTTTGACGATGACACTTCAAAGACCATGATAGAGTCAGACGTTAAATATCTTGCCGAGGTTAAGGCTCCTACGGCTCCCAAGAGAGACGGATACAACTTTGCAGGCTGGGAACCCAATCTTTCGGCAACAATGCCTAACAGCGACACCACCTATAAGGCAAAGTGGTCGATAATTCCCGTTGATCCCGATACCTATACCGCAACATTTATCTCCGACGGCGAAGTGTTCGAGCTTTACAATGTTGAAGTCGGTGAGGCAATTCCCGATCCCGGCACTCCCAAGAAGTTTGGCTATACCTTCGCAGGTTGGGATCCCGAGGTTCCCTCGACAATGCCCGAAAACAACGTTGAGTTTGTTGCAAAGTGGGAGAAGGACGATAACTTCCTGCCCATCGTAATCGGCGGCACCGTTATCGCAGGCGGCACAATTGCAGCTATTGCAGGTATCAATACCGCGATTATCACCGGTGCGGCAATCGTCGGCGGCATAATCGTTATCGGTGCGGTTGCAAAGAACACCTACACCGTAACTTACATCGTTGACGGCGAAACCTACAAGACCTATAAGGTTGTAGCTGGCACCAAGATTCCCGTTCCCGATGATCCCGCTAAGGACGGATTTGTATTTGACGGCTGGGATTCCGAAATCCCGAGCAAGATGCCTAAGGAGGATTTGACCTTCACGGCAACTTGGAAGGCCGAGACGGACACCGAAATTCCCGATACAGGTTCTGTTTCCGCAGGTATTGCTGCGTTTGCGGTTATCTCATCGGCGGCTGCGGCGGCATATGTCATAACCAAAAAGAAAAAGGAAGACTGATTAGCCTTCCCGAATGATTGAAGCTTTAGGGTCGGCCTCGTTGCCGACCCTTTTTGCAAAAAGGGAGAAATATTATGATAACAAGAGAAGAAGCGTATGCGCTTTTGACAAAACACAATAAAGAAGCGTTTCACATTCACCATGCCGAAACCGTCGAGGGCGTTATGCGTTGGTTCGCAAACGAGCTCGGTTACGCCGAGGAAGCGGATTTTTGGGCAACCGTCGGTCTGCTCCATGACCTCGATTTTGAGCTTTATCCCGAGGAGCATTGCGTGAAATGCGTTGAAATTATGAAAGAAAACGGCATTGACGAAGCGCTGATACACGCCGTCGCAAGCCACGGCTGGGGCATATGCTCGAGCGTTGAGCCCGTTCATCAAATGGAAAAGGTGCTTTTTGCAACGGATGAATTAACCGGACTTATCGGTGCGGCTGCGCTTATGAGACCGTCAAAAAGCGTTCAAGATATGGAGCTGAAATCGCTTAAAAAGAAGTTTAAGGACAAAAAATTCGCTGCCGGATGTTCACGCGAAATAATCGAAAAGGGTGCCGGGCTTCTCGGCTGGGAGCTTGATGTGCTTCTTGAAAAAACGCTTGAAGCGATGAAAAGCTTTTGTGATTGATTATCGCTCTAAGAAGGAGATGCGGTATGAATGTAATTATTGTGCTTGTTTCAATTTTTTGTTTTTGGCTTATAAGAGCAGCGTACAATCAGGAAAATAAAGACAATACCAATGAAGTGGATGAATTCTTAAGATACGAGATTTGGGACGAGGATGACAGTCGCTGAGCAGGCAAATAATGCGATATGCACGGAAAGAACGGCATCTCCGAAAAGGTCACTGAACAGATTAAAGCAGTTAATAACCTAACAAACAAAAGGCTTGTACGTTGAGGATATTATGTATATCCGAAGCGTACAAGCCTTTATGCTTAATAAGATTTGCATGTTAACGGTTACGGCGACACGATGCGAAGTTATTTGTTATAAAACGAATCGGTGTCTATTTTTAAGAGCCGTATTGCTTTGTTTATGAGCGTGGAAAAATCGTTCCCTGTGAGCTTCATCACACACTTTATCAGAGGAGAAAGTCTGATTTTAGCCATTGAATTTACCGTTTCCAGATAAAATTCATCTGGAAAGCGCGCATCCTTGTCAAACGGAACGGTGTCGCAGGTTTCGAGGAACCAATTTAGGAGCTTTGAACGAAGAAAAGCAACTCTTTCCTCATATTCGGGTTCGTCGATCAAGTTTTTCTCTTCGCCCTTTTTAAGGTCATAGTATTCATCTGTTTCATATAGGCGCATGACATATTTTTCATTCTCGGTGCGTATCATGACAGCTTTGGTATGTTCGGGACCGTTTTTTTGCTGTATTCCTATTCTCGGCGCATATTCGTCGGCGATGACGCCGAAATAGTTTTCGACTTCCTCCGTGCAATGCGGCTCGTTTTTCAGACGTCCGCCCTCACAGCAAACAAAATCCCGCACAGAGACTGTTTTGTCGGCGAGGGTATTTCTCAATGAACGTCCGAAATGAGTGTGTGCGGGTTTTGCTCCGCTAATGTCAAGAACGGTTGCAAAAAAATCCGTAAGCTCGACAGGATTTCTATTTATGCCGCTGTCACATTCCATATATTTCGGAAGCTTGACAATAAAGGGGACATTGACCAGACAGTCGGGAAATAAGTTTTGCGCCTTTTCGGGAATGCCGTAATCGCCTGTAAAATCACCGTGGTCGGAAAAGAAAAATATTGCGCAGTTGTCGTAACGACCAGATTCTTTCAGCGCTTTGATTATTCTGCCGGTAAGCTCATCAACTCTCGAACATTGAGCAAGATAAGTTTTCCTAAGCTTTTTAATGTTTTCTTCACCCCATTCGGGCAGACCGAGGGCATCGCAAAGCTCATATTGCATTGATGGTTTTTTGTCACTTGCTGTCGATGGAGCTTTTGTGGGTGGGATAAGATTTTCGTTGATTCTATCGAGAAAACGTTTTTCGGCGTGGTAAGGAGGATGAGGATTATTAAGCCCGAGAAAGGCAAAAATCGGCTTGTCGGCGCTTGTTTTGCGGATAAGCTCTTCGCAACCGAGTGTCCATTGCAGGTCATTGTCCGGACAAATACCGTCTTTGTTTGTATTTTTAATTTCACCTCGGTAGAAGCTTGAATATCTTTTGCTGTTTTTTTCGCCTCTGCCTTCATCCTTTACTTTTTTGCCGCATTTGTTATAAATTTTGTCCGTGCATTCTTTGAGCCATTTGGTTTGCTGACCCGCAAGGCAGTCGCCCCTGCCGCTTGTCCAGACGAAATATCCGCTGTTTTTGAGAATACGGTACAGATTATCCTCTCCCTGCCGCAAAAGATAACTCATAGTGCGGTGACCGTTGGTGTGCGGATAGGTTCCCGTCATAAACGAACATCTTGAGGGCACACAAACGGGATTTTGGCAAAAGGCATTTTCAAAGCTCACGCCTTCGCGGGCAAGAGCATCTAAATTCGGAGTATATGCCGCAGCATTCCCGAGATGATGCATGGAGTCCGCTCTCATTTGGTCGGGATTTATAACTATTATATCGGGTTTACGGTTCATATTTTGACCCCCTTTTTTATCGCCAGCCGTTCCATTTTGAGGGCGTATTCTCTTTCTTCACGCAACTGCTTTTCCGACTTTTGGGCGGCTTTTTGTTTTTGAGCATTAAAGCTTTCGGTTAATTTTGCAAGCTCGACTTCATAATTCAGCTTTTTGTTTTTCTCGCATTTGATTTTAAGCTCTGATTTATAAGTTTCAAATGCTTTAGCATCAAGCTCATTCTGTATGCGCTTGGCCTCTTCGTCAGGGCTTTCCCATTCCAAACCGTTTGCCTCGGCTTTTTCTTTTCGCCTTTGCATGACCGTTTTTTGTATGAACGGTAGCTTCAATTCAATGTCAAGAAAACGCAGAAGAATTGCCAATGCCGTGTGAATAAAAACATTCATGCCGACGAAAGCCCAAACTATGGCGGAAATGACCGAGTCGGGTTGAACGGTTATGCAGTTACCGAGTGCATCGAATTGCGGCTGAACGTAGCCCCTTATTAAGAGGTTGAATATTCCTATGCTCAGACCTACGGCAACGGTGTTCATGGAATTTATAACACTTGTGGCAACACCGTCACAACGGAAGCCGCATTTGTATTCGAGCTCGTCGAGAACGCCTGCCATGAGAGCGGGAAAAACATAAGCGGCGGGAACTATACCCATATTCATGATGAATTGTCCAATGAGAACCGTGGTAAGCTTGTCGGGTGCTAAAAAGCAGATGATGTCTCCGATAACGCAGAGAATAAAGCCCGTTGCAGTGACGGTTTTTTTGCCGAATTTCTTTGACAACGGCCAGACAAGAAATATGCCTATTCCCATGGGCAGACCGCCTATGACGTTGAGAAGTGTTTGGGTAATTCCGTCGGCATAAGTGCTTCCGAGAACCCAGTTTGCATAATAGGTCATTGCATTTGAGCGGGTGAGCTGGCCGACCCAATAGAAAAGCCAAAATGCAACGAGTATCCACCAATTTTTGCAAGCCATGCAAGCACGTATTTTCTCCTTGAACGTGTGTTCCTCGGGATTTGCTTTCTGCGTTTCTTCGAGGGTTACGCGCTCCTTTGTAAAGAAATATTCGAGCAATATCACAGGAAGCATGACGATTGCCGCAATGCACATGAATGTTACCCATGCATCAACATTGCCCTTGATTTTCGGCAGTACGAGCATCGGAAACAAAAGTGCAACGAAAATACCTGTTATCGCAATGTTGGCAACGTTATTGAAAACGGCAAGCTTGCTCCTTTGCATATCGTTTCTTGTCGAGAGGGGAACCATCATCATGTGGGTGATGTTATACATGGTAAAGGCGAAGCAGTAGTAAAGATTGTATGTAAAAATAATGTAGGCGGCTTTGACGGAAGTTGAAGCGTTGAGGGGGACAAGGTAAAGCAAAATTCCGCAGATTACGACGAGCGGAACGGAAAGCAGAAGCCACGGCCTTGCCTTGCCTTGAACGGTGTGAGTTCTGTCAATAATAGCGCCCATGATAAGATTTGTTACCGCATCGAGAATTTTCGAGAGGATTGGGAAAACGACGAGAAAAAGACCTCCCCAAACGCCGCTCATACCGAGCTCATCCGTGTAGAAAACATTGAGGAAGCCTTGAGCGAGAAGCGCGTTAACAAGCAAAGCTCCGGACGGGCCGACGAGATAGCCGAGCCATTTTTCCTTGGCGGTTATGTTTCCGCTTTTTATTCTGGAATCGAGCATTCTTGAAGATAAAATTTTCATGCCGTTAACCTCCGTTGACAATTTTATAAAAATATTATACTATATTTAATCGGAGATAATCAACAGACTGTTCGACAAGCGACTGACTGTTAACGAACAAAAGAAGGGAAAAGTGTTCGACAAATGGATATCAGAATAAAAAGAACGAAGAAAATGCTTGAAGATGCTCTTTTTGAGCTTATGAAAGAAAAGCCGGTTGAAAAAATTACGCCAACGGAACTGTGTAAGCGTGCAACAGTCAATCGAAACACATTTTATTCGCACTATACAAGCGTTTCGGAGCTTTATGAAAGTGTTGAAAACAGACTTACCGACTCTGTCGGAGACTCACTTGCACAAAGTAGCTCAACAGTTGAAGCAATAACGGTCGTTTGCAAAATGCTAAGAGAAAATCCGAAGCTGTCGAATATCGTTTTCGGTAAGAATTTCGGCTCGAAAATCATGAACAGAGTTTTTGCGGTAACAGATAAGTTTAATATGAAGAAAATGAATGCCGAGACAAATGATTTATCCGAAAATTACAGGCGAATGCTGTCGGCATTTACAATAATGGGAAGCACGGCGGTGCTCGAATGTTGGGTTAAAAGCGGAATGCACGAGAAGCCCGAAAGCATAGCCGAATTTATTTATAAAATATCAAAAAACGGTTCGCAAGCCGTTACAAAATGAAAAAACCGGCTCGAGCTTTTATTCTCGAACCGGTTGCGTGACGGTTAGTCGATATTTTGCGTTAAAGGCGGTTACACACTTGAGAATGTCAGAGGGATAGCGGTGTGCTTTGTACTAAGAAGGCGAATGAGCATAAAGAATCGGCTTAATCACCCGATTTAGTTTGAATATTATTCTTCTTTGATTTCACTGTTTTGCGATTCTTCGGATTCAGACTTTTTCGATTGCGGTATTTCATTTTTCTTGCCTAAAGCACCTGCGGCGGCAATTATGAGAATAAGCAAAAACCCGAGAGCAAGTAGAAAAATTTTAACCTTTGCTCCGCCGATACGTTCGAATTTTGATTCTGTCGTTTCGGTGACGGCGGGTACGGTCACTATAACTTGCGAAATTATAACTTCTTTTTCATAGTAGTATACCGTTGCCGCTTGCTCGGTTTGGAAGCTTTCGGTGCGTTTGCCGGTTGCCTTGACAGCCGATTTTGTTGTTTTGACCTTACTTTTTGTTGTATGTGGCGATGTGGTTTTAACACAGGTTGTTTTTTGTTTGCGTGTTGTTGTCGGCTTTTTCTTTTTTGTCGTTTCCTTGAGTACGGTAGTCTTTTGAGTGGTCGTCTTTTTTACCTTTGTTGTCTTCTCTTCCGGATATGTTTCACCGTGATTCGGCAACGGAACATATACATTTTCTTGAGGTACGGTGTAGTTCGGATTGACTACGGAGAAATTATATATACTCGACAATTCACCGACCGTATCGGCGAATCTTACTGAAAAATCAACGCTTTGCGGAATGCCGGATTTTACGCCTATACGCACTTCACAGGTCATGCCGTGGTTTTTGTCGGCGGTTATAGCCGCATCAAAGCTGTGATCTATGGTGTCGTCGGCACATGGGGAGTTGTCCATGGTAACGGTAAAAGTGTCGTTTCCGACAGTCAGGGTAACGCCTGCGGCGGGATTGAATTCTTCGGCATCGGGATCAGTGAACATGAAGCAAAGATATATGGCGTTTTCGGCACTTGCGATACTGTATTTTACAGCGGCAAAAGTGATTTTGCAATTGCTGTTTCCGTTTTCAAGTAGCTGAACGGAGGCACCGTCCCATTCCGCGCCGTTGTCAAAACCGTCAACGGAAACGCAGAATGCTTGAATGATAAACGAGAGAAAGATACAGATGGCAACAGTGGCGGAAATCAGTCTTTTCACTCAAAACCCCACGCCTTTCCTAATTTTCTACAAAAAATATAGAATAGATTTATTTGTGTGTCAAGTCCTTTTCGAGGTTTTGATGCGATTTTTTAAAAGTTTTCGATTTCTAACGCCGAATCAAAAAGTGATAAGCAGACAACCGACGGCTGCATGTTCACAAAAAGTTTACATTTGAAGCCTGAAAACAACCGTTTTTGTTATGTTTTTGTTACGCTCGGTATGATATAATATAAATCGTTAAGGGCCGTTAAGTCCGATAAATGTAAATCCACAAAAATTTGAAAGGTGGTTTTCAGATGAAAAAGGCAACAAAGAAATTTCTTTCCGCAGTATTATGCTTTATGCTGTTGCTCGGCGTTATGCCGCTTGCAATGCAGGGCGTGAAAGCCGAAACGGC
>CAYNUD010000029.1:0-15150 GCA_964400315.1 uncultured Clostridium sp.
TAAGGTCGGGGATATTCTTGCACATCGCCTTTATCATCTGATATACCGGCTGCACATTTTCAAAACCGCTTTGAGGAACCGCATTCTGCACTCTGGGGTCATGTGCATCAAAGGTGATAAAATTATCCGCGCCGTAGCTCAGACAAAGCTCACGCAACATATCCGCACAGTCAAGTGATTCTCTGCTCATGCGTCTGTGCTGTCTGCCTTCATAAAGCATAGGCATTATAATGGTAATCTTTCTTGCCTTGCCCGCAACCGCGCTTATCGCTCTTTTAAGGTTTGCGTAGTGATCGTCGGGGCTCATCGCATGATTCTTACCGTACATTTTGTATTCAACGCCGTAGTTAAAAGGGTCACAGAGAATGAAAAGGTCGAAGCCTCTTACGGTCTCCTTAACAACACATTTTCCCTCGCCCGTTCCGAATCTCGGGAATGAAGCGTTGATGATGTAAGAATCTCTCTGATAGCCGTCAAAATGAATGGAATCCTTGTGCTCATTCTTCCATTCTCTTCTCCATTTGACAAGATAGTAATCTATCTTGCTTGCAAGCATTTCACAGCCGGGCAGAGGAATTATGCCGAGCTTCCCTACGGGGATGGACTTAAAATCTTCGTATTCAGCCATTGCGGTTCCCTCCAAATCATATTATAAATATATAATACAATATTTTGCGGGATTTGAAAAGGGAATATCGAAAAAAGGGGCTTAAAAAATAATAAAAATATAGCTGTATATTTTGTTCATTTTGCTAAACATCCTCAAAGCACATAGCTTCGGTCAATATTTACAACGGCAAAATAATCGGAATTTTCCGCTTTAATGCGTTTTGCTATTTCCTCTTTCAATTCATTTTCACCGAGTTTTGATTTGTAGGGCAGTACAACATCGAATATTAAATTGGTATGCGTCGGTCCGTGAACCGCTCTGAAATCATGGACAGTAAGAGTTTCGTCTATCGCTCCGACAACGGAAACGGCAAGGATACGCAGCCTGTCGGTTTCCTCATCATTGACAAGAATAGGGTCCATGTGAATGGAAAGCTCTATTCCGAGCTTATCCTTTACCTCTCTCTCGATAAGGTCGATAGTATCGTGTACTATCATCATGTCGGCATCGGCAGGAACCTCGGCGTGAAGCGAACCTATTATACGAGAATGGCCGTAGGAGTGAAGAACAATGTCGTGTATACCGATTATTCCGTCGTGCGACAAAACAAGCTTTTGCAGTTTTTCAACGGTTTCACTCCCCGGAGGCTCACCGAGAAGCGGTCCCATAGTGTCACGAATTATTCCCAATCCCGAAAAAATAACAAAGCATGCAACAACAATGCCCATTATCGCATCAATCGGAAAGTCCGTAAAGCAAGATGCCGCAAGTGCGATAAGCGAACAGGTTGTTGCCGCTATATCGCCTATGCTGTCGGTAAACACGGCGTTCACGGCAACGGAATCTATACGTCTTCCTACCGAACGGTTAAAAAGAGCAAGCCACAGCTTTGCAAGTATCGAAACAGCAAGAACAATCACCGCAGGTATACCGAACACCGTCGGTTCGGAATTTGTGAATTTACCGACCGAGGTCTTGATAAGCTCCTCTCCCGTAATAAATATCAGAAAAGCAAGTATCAATGCGGATATGTATTCAACTCTGCCGTGTCCGAACGGATGCTCCTTGTCCGCCGGCTTACCCGAAATCTTAAATCCGATAAGGCTTATTACAGACGAAAGCGCATCGAACAGATTATTAACACCGTCGGCAACAACCGATACGCTGTGCGCCGCCGAGCCGAAAATGATTTTGAATACGGAAAGCAAGGCATTCATCACTATGCCGACACCGCCGCTGAGCATACCGTAACTCATTCTGACGCGCTCACTGTCAGTGTTCTCATAATCCTTAACAAAAAGTCTTATAAGTAATTCAGTCACAAAAATCACTCCTTGGTTAAATGTACGTCAAGCTGATCGTAGGGTATGCTGATTTTGTTTTCATCGAACGCAAGCTTTACCGCTTCCTGCATATAGTAAAATATGTTCCAATAATCGTCCGTATGACACCAGATTAAGCAAGATATGTTAACACAGCTCGCTGCGTGACCGCTCACGGCAATAATCGGCTCGGGGTCGGTCAGAATAAGCTCATTTTTGCGAACGGTTTGGGCAATAACCTCTTTAGCCTTTGCAATATCCGCATCATAGGATATTCCGAAAACAAGATCTATTCGACGCTTATTCTCGGAGTTGTAATTGATTATGTTACTGCTCGTTATATGCGAATTCGGAACGATAACCCGCTTGTTATCGCTCGTAATAAGCTCCGTATACATTATTTTGATTTCATGCACCTTACCGCTTACCGTACCGAGGTCAACATAATCGCCGCTCTTAAACGGATGGTTTATCAATATCTGTATACCGCTTGCAAATTGGCTGACACTTGACTGCAAACCCAATCCTGCGGTAATTCCCGCCGCTCCGAGTGCCGCAATAAAAGAATTGACATCAACATTCAGTGTCGACAACGCCGAAAGAATAACCGCCGCTTTAAGGACAAAAACAACTATGGTTTTGATAAAAGAATGTATGGAGGGATCTATCCCTTTTGCACGCATCCCCTTTACCGCAAGCTTTCCCGCAAAATTTGACACTACGAACCCGACAACTACGATTATCGCCGCGCCTATAAGCGACGGTGCTTTTGAAACAACAAATTTTACAACATCCTCCCATTCGGGGAAAATTGCCGTTTCGGGCAATTCAACTGAGCCTATATTCATGTTTTTCTCTCTTTTCATTATATAATATACGATTATTTTACTCTTTTAAATGATAATTGGCAATAGCACAGATTATAAAATTTAAATTCTTACTTCTTTTTTCTTATTAAATATATTAAATTATAGCATTTTCTGTTGACAAAATCGGTTCAATAAATTATAATTGTATCGCCGGATGGTTCAGTGGGCGTACTGCGCCTGCGAATTAACCGATGTCAACGCCGGTGTGGCGAAATCGGCAGACGCAAGGGACTTAAAATCCCTCGGTGGCAACACCGTACCGGTTCAAGTCCGGTCACCGGCACCAGAATGCCTTTGCTTGCGCGATCAGGGGCATTAATTAATGAATAATGAACGGTATAATGGATTTAGATACTTTATCGGATTTGCAAGAGACGACAATTGGGTATCTTCTTTCAAGATATTGTTCATTGTTCATTTTTTATACCTTTTTTCGGTAAACAATAACGAGCCGTAAGCCCCCTCGGAGCTTACGGCTCGTTGTTACATATTCAATTATTAATCATTCGGCGGCTTCCGACTCCGCTCGGTCGCCCGTCATAACGGCAATAAATTCCTCGCCGTCAATCTTTTCTTTTTCAAGAAGCATTTTTGCAACCGCATGAAGCTTATCAATGTGTTCGGAAAGAATCTCATTCGTTTTTGCATATGCGTGCTTGACAATGGTTTCGATTTCCTCGTCAATTTGCGATGCAACATTTTCGGAATAATTCCTTACATGGTTGAAATCTTTACCGAGGAAAACCTCATTGCTCTGATCGCCGAAAGCAATGGGGCCGAGCTTTTCACTCATACCGTACTTTGTAACCATGCTACGCGCTATGTCGGTTGCTCTCTCGATGTCATTGGAAGCTCCCGTTGAAATATCGCCTATAACAAGCGCTTCCGCTACTCTGCCTCCGAGCAAGCTCACAAGGCTGTCGAGCATTTCGTTTTTCGAAGTGTAGTTTTTATCCTCTGTCGGTCTGTGGAGCGTATATCCGCCTGCCATACCTCTGGGAATAATGGATATCTGATGAACGGGGTCAACATTTTCAAGATAAAAATTCGATACCGCATGACCCGCTTCGTGATAAGCGGTGAGTCTTTTTGCTTTTTCGTTCATCTTGTGCGATTTCTTTTCGGAACCGACTTCGACCTTAAGCGCCGCCTCGTCTATCTCCTCCATGGTTATCGCCTTTTTATCCGTGCGTGCCGCAAGAAGAGCCGCCTCATTAAGCAGGTTTTCAAGGTCGGCACCGGTAAAGCCCACGGTTGCATGAGCAATGCTTTCAAAATCGACATCAGGACCTATAGGCTTACCCTTAGCATGAACCTTGAGTATCTCCACTCTGCCCTTGGCATCGGGATAATTCACCGTTACCTGACGGTCGAAGCGTCCCGGCCTGAGCAATGCGGGGTCAAGGATATCGGGCCTGTTGGTTGCGGCAATAACTATAACGCCTTCATTTGCTCCGAAGCCATCCATTTCAACAAGGAGCTGATTGAGCGTTTGCTCTCTTTCATCGTGTCCGCCGCCCATACCTGCACCTCTGTGTCTGCCGACGGCATCAATCTCATCAATAAAAATTATTGCGGGAGAATTTTTCTTTGCCTGATCAAAAAGGTCACGCACTCTCGATGCGCCGACACCTACATACATCTCCACAAAGTCGGAACCGGAAATCGAGAAGAACGGCACGTTAGCCTCACCCGCAACCGCTCTTGCCAACAGGGTTTTGCCCGTACCCGGAGGTCCGACAAGCAAAACGCCCTTGGGTATTCTTGCGCCCAAAGCATCGAATTTTGCGGGATTTTTAAGAAACTCAACTATTTCCTCAAGCTCTTCCTTTTCTTCATCGGCACCCGCAACGTCATTAAAGGTGGTCTTTCTCTTTTCATCCTTAACCTGCTTAACTCTTGCCTTACCGAAGCTCATTGTACGGTTCGTTTCGTTAGTCATGGTCTGATTCATTCGCCTGAACATGAAAAATGTCAGCGCACCCATTGCCGCAAGCAAAAGCAGAGTCGGAATAATATTATATATCCACTGTCCCGTTGAACCGGTAACGTAACCGGCCTTTATCATGGAGTCGGGATGAGTACGGTTATACTCGATAACGCCCTCGTGGATATCCTCGACAAACAGGCTGACACTCGGCACCGTAAAAGTCATTTCTCTGTCGCTGTCGGCAGTTTTATAAACAAGAGCACCGCTGCTGAGATTCAGCTTATATTCGGTTATTTTTCCCTCATCAAACATTGAAACAAGCTCATAATATTCGAGCTTTTCGTTTGACTGTGAGCTGATGTAATAAGAAAGTCCCGCAAGTATCATTGCCGGTATGAGAATATACGGCAAAAGTACAAGCAACTTTCTTTTAACATTTCTGTTGTTCTTATCGCTGTTCAATTGGAACTATCACTCCTTTAAGTAGCTTTCCTCTCGGCGGAATAATTATTTACTGTAGATTTCTTCCTTGAGAACACCGATGTAAGGAAGATTTCTGTACTTTTCATCGTAATCCAAGCCGTAACCGACAACAAATTCGTCGGGCACATCCGTTCCCGAATAATCGGCCTTCAAATCAACGACTCTGCGTTCGGGCTTATCGAGCAAAGTGCAAATTCTGATACTTTTGGGATTTCTGCCCTCAAGCAAACCCTTAACATAGCTGAGAGTTTTACCCGAATCGAGAATATCCTCAACAATGAGAACATCGTAGCCCTCGAGATTTATGTCAAGGTCCTTGACAATTTTTACTGCTCCCGAATTGGAGGTTTTTGAACCGTATGCGGAGGTGCACATAAAATCTATTTTGCAGGGAACTGTTATACTTCTCATCAAATCCGCCATAAAAATAACGGAGCCTTTGAGAATACTGACCATAAGAAGATTCTTGTCTTTGTAGTCCTCGCTTATCTGCTTGCCGAGTCTTTCGACTATGGCGTGCAGCTCCTCCTCGCTGTAATAAACCTTTTCTATATCATTGATAATATTCATGCCGACATTCCTTTCATACCCCATAATTATCTTTTTATTGAAACGGCAAGTATTCTTTTCGTTTCGTGCGTAATGCAAGCTCGCGAATCGCAACCGAGTCCCTCCGCAAAAAGAACTCCGCCGTCATCTGCAAGCACTATTCTTCCGCCGCGTTCTTCGGGTGCAACGGCAAGCTCGTTAAAGAGCTTTTTGAGAGATTTGGTACAGCCCCGCGCTTTTAGGCTGAGTCTGTCGCCGGCCTGTCTGCCTCTCAGAATCGGCTTTCCTTGTATTTTATCACAATCGAGCCGATATTCCAATACATATTTAGAAAGTTTTTGTGAATTTATTGTTTCGCAGTTGTTAATTATTCGCGCGGTAACGGTTGCGCCCGCAAAAACGGTTTCGCCCTCACACAGCTCCGTTTCGGGCAGACTCTCCGGTGTTTCCTGCGGAAATTCGAGCATGCCGCGCCGAACTCTTACCGTAATGCCGCCGTTTATTTGAACACTGCCGCCGTTTTTCAGTATGCCGAGTAATCTTTCGAGAGCTTCTCTGTCGGGCGTAACGCCGCACTTCTCCCGAACCGCCGCCGCAAGAGCGCGCCTCGCAAGCGACACGTGGGCATCGGCAATCGGTTTTAAATAAATACCGTTTTCTCCCTTGGCTTTGTCAAGAAGCATTTTTGCCTGTGAGGATAAAAGTTCCTCATCCTGTGAAAGCAGTTCCATGCATCCCGCCGCCGAACGTTCAAATGCAGGATTTATGCTTTTAAGCTGAGGAATCACGGTATGTCTTATTCGATTTCTCGAATAAACGATATCCGCATTGGTGGCATCGGTCACATATTCCACACCGTTTTCTTCACAGAAAGCAAGTATATCGGCTTTTGTGCAATCAATTATCGGTCTTATTATTCTGCCTCTTACCGCAGGTATCGAGCAAAGCCCTTTCAGCGAGCTTCCGCGGGCAAAATTGAACAGAAACGTCTCCGTTTTATCGTTCAAATTGTGAGCGGTCGCAATCAAAGCGTCTTCTCCGAGCGAATCAAAAAAAGCATAGCGTATCCGTCTGCCCGCTTCCTCCAAGCCCTCGCCGCTTTTTTTTGCTTCGCCGACAACGTCGGCTCTGAGCACATGGAGCGGAATACTCTTCGCTTCGCAGAAATCCCGTACAAAGCGTTCATCGTTATCCGCTTGCTCGCCGCGTATCCCATGGTTTACATGGGCAGCTTCAAGTGTAAAGGAATATTTATCTTTCAGTATCATCAGCGCGGTAATCATTGCCATTGAATCGCTCCCGCCCGAGAGAGCCGCAATGACCCTTGAACCTTCGTGGAGCATATTGTATTTTTCAACGGTGCGAATAACCTTATCTATCATCGTAATTTTTCTCCAAAGGAAGGAACAGCGTGTGCTCGCCGTCCCACGCGAATTCAACCGTGCCCGTCTCTCCGTGACGGTTTTTGACCACAAGCACCTGAACCTTGTTGACACTGTCCTGCTCCTCGGAGACATCGACATCTTCATTTTCGCCCTTGTAGTAATCTGGGCGGTAAAGCATCATAACAATATCGGCATCCTGCTCGATTGAACCGGATTCGCGCAAATCCGCAAGCTGAGGCTTATGGGATTTTCCTCTTGCCTCGGTGCCTCTGGAAAGCTGAGCGCAACAGATGACGGGAATATTCAAATCTTTTGCCATCATTTTCAGATTTCTCGTTATTTCGCTGACCTCATTAACTCTGTTTTCCGCTCTCGTGCTACCCTTGATAAGTCCGAGATAGTCGATTATAACGCATTCAACACCGCCGAGCCGTCTTATTTTCGCTTTCATTTCGGGAACGGTTATGCTCGATGTATCGTCAAAATACAGTTCACAATCATTGAGAGCACAGGTTGCCGTACCGAGCCTTATCCACTCGTCCTTGGATATACTGCCGTTTCTCATCTTCATGCTCGAAACTCTCGCTTCCGTGCCGAGAACACGCATTGCAAGCTGTTCCTTTGTCATTTCGAGAGAAAAGAACAGCACCTTGCGTTTGCTGACAGCCGAAACATTCCTCGCAAGATTCAAAGCAAAAGACGTTTTACCCATCGCGGGTCTCGCTCCGACTATTATAAGGTCGGAACGGTTTAACCCCGTGAGCACCTTATCGAGATCACTGAAGCCCGTTGTGTAGCCTTTATAAAGTTCTTTATCCTCGCCCGTTATCTTTTTAAGGGTATCGTAAACGTTATTTACAATGATATCCTTAAGCTTTGACGGAGCGTTTGTGGTCTTGCCCTGTCGGATGTTGTATATTTTCTGCTCCGCATTGTCAAGAAGAGCATCCGCCGTTTCTTCCTGCGCCACCGCATTCTCTATCGTCTCGCTTGAAATTTTAATAAGCGTTCTGATATAAAATTTTTCCCGAACTATTTTGGCATACATCTCGACATTTGCCGTTGACGGAACCATTTGGGCAAGCTCGAACAGATAGTTTTTCCCTGCCGTGCTTTCATACACGCCGTCCTGCACAAGTCTGTCAAGCACAACAAGGGGGTCTATCTTAGTACCCATACCGTCAAGTGTAATCATCGCCTCAAAGATTGATTTATGCTGAGGCAAATAAAATGATTCGGGATTTATGTATACCGCCGCCTGAGAAAGACAGGCGGGGTCAACAAGAACACTACCCAATACCGCCTGCTCCGCCTCAAGGCTGAACGGCATTGTTATATTTTCAAGTGAAAGCAAGCTGTTATCTTCCATTTTCGGTTCTCCGTTTGAATTATTCTCCGACCGTTACAAATACAGATGCGGATATTCCGTTATAAAGCTTAACCTCAACGGGATATGTGCCGAACGACTTTATATCCTCCATGACTATCTTGCGTTTGTCAAGCTCGATTGAAAACTGCTTCGATATCGCCGCCGCAGCATCCTTGGAAGTTATAGAGCCGAAGAGTTTGCCGTTTGCTCCCGCCTTTGCGGTGAGCTTGACCGTTTTGCCCTCAATCTTCTCGGCGGCCGCCTTTGCTGCCGCAATCTCCGTATCTATACGGTGTTTCTCCGCCGCTTCTCTGTTTTTAAGCTCGCTCATAGCCTGTGAATTCGCTTCCATTGCAAGCTTTCTCGGAAAAAGGAAGTTTCTTGCATAACCGTCCGAGGTATTGACAAGCTCCCCTTTCTTTCCTAAGCCTTTAACATCCTGTAAAAGTACCGCTTTCATATTAAACCTTCTCCTTATTTGGCATTTTTTCTTATGTAATCGTCAATTGCCGCACACAACGATTTTTCCGCTCCGCTCATGTCCGAATCTTTAAGACTGCACGCCGCCATCGTTTGATGGCCGCCGCCTCCGAGTGTCTCCATGATGAGCTGAACGTTCACATCGCCGAGACTTCTGGCTGAAATATTAATCGCTCCGTCGGCTTCAAACATAACGAATGATGCTTTTATTCCGTCGACATTCAGCAGTTCGTCCGCCGCCCGCGCCGCTATTATTCTGATATTATCCGAATCGGAATCGACTCTTGACACCGCGCATCCGTTATGCGTATGTGCAGATGAAACGGCATTTTTAATTTGTTTTCCCGTATCCATTGAATTGGCAAAAAGTCGTTTTACCTTTACCAAATCCGCTCCTTTGCTTTTCAGAAACGCCGCCGCCTCAAAGGTTCGCACGCCCGCACGCAAAACAAAATATTTCGTGTCAAGCATTATGCCCGCAAGTAAAGCTTCGGCTATCACCTCGGGGATATCGCTGTCGGGCGCAAGATATTCAAGCATGTCCGCAACCATTTCGCTCGTAGATGATGCGGCGGGGTCGTGATGAAATATCTCCGCGCTTCCGTCGTCGGGTTGCGTTAATCGGTGATGGTCGATGATAACCCGTTTTTTTGCCGCCGCGTAAAGTTGCGGAAATTCGATAAAGCTCTTGATATGGGTATCTGCGGCTATAAGTAAACTCTTTTTAGTGAGCAGTTCGTTCGCTTCGTCTGCGCCGATAAACAAATCTCCGAAGCCCTCGTTTTCGAGTCTTTTCACAAGCGGCATTGCAAGAGTTTCGCGCATATCGGTTACAATATATGCGGGAATTCCCAGAGCTTTTGCGGCATAGGCAAGTCCCGCCGCCGCGCCTATCGCATCAAAATCAGTATGCGCATGACCGACTATTATAACGTTTTCACTGCCTTTTATAAGCTCGGCAAGAGTCGAACCGATAATTCTGCTGCTGACTCGGTTGAGCCGCTCTTTTGCTTCTTCCTTACCGCCGATATAAACATATCCGTTTCTTTCTTTTTCGTTATATATCGCAATTTGATCTCCGCCTCTGCTGAGAGCCATACGCAAAGCCTTTCTTGCCAGCTTTTCACTTGCGGTAATATCCTCGCCCGAAGCGACACCCATTGACAAAGTGATATTCGCACGCTTGCCTTTATATTCAAAATCACGCACTCTGTCATGCACGGAAAATCTGTCCTCAATCATGCGTTCGACATTTCTGTGCTCGGTGATTATCATATATCGGTCATCATTTATTCGATTGACGGTGCTCGAATATGAATCGCTCCACTCATCGAGCATCGCTTCTATGGTACTGCGCAGTTCGGCTCTTTCGCTGTCACGGAAATCCGTTCTCGAATCGCCGAGATTATCCGTCTTGATAAGAATGACATACGGACGGCTCATTATATATTCCGTTTCAATTTCCTTGAAATGAGTATTGTCAAGAT
The DNA here is from genome assembly GCA_964400315.1 of uncultured Clostridium sp. Lineage (GTDB taxonomy): Bacteria > Bacillota > Clostridia > Oscillospirales > Acutalibacteraceae > CAG-177. Next base: position 10,485 of record CAYNUD010000029.1, read on the forward strand.
AATTAAGCACGCAAAAGAGCTCACCGCCGCTTCTGTAGTCAACGGTATATATAGAATAGTATTTTCCGCCGACAAGCACGCCTGTTTTATCCTCGTTCATAATTGTATCAAGACCTACCGAATTTGTAAAAGCATCAACGTGGGAGCTTTGCGTTATCTCTCCGTGCGCTATCTCGGAAACAAAACGTTCGTTTGCCCATTTTATGTAGCCGTTAGAGTCGCACACGGCAACGGGAAACGGCAATGAGGAAAGAACCCTCGAATCGGTATAATCAAGCTTTTTTGAGGTTTTAATAAGAAATTTTCTGTATCTTCTTTTGGCGGAAAAGACTCTGACAAACGCAATTACGGCAACGGCAAGCACAGCTATACATTCCGCAAAAGCCAACTTGGGCTGAGCAAAAACAGTAGCCGTAATAAACGCCGCCGCGCACACCGCCGTCAGGCTGATGAGCACACCGTCATACCAAAAACCTCTGAATTTCATTTATACCTCCATAATTATCGGAAGAATCATCGGGCTTCTCTTTGTCTGCTCATATACAAAGTGCGATACCGCATCTCTTAATTTTCCCTTGATTGCCGCCATATCGTTTATATTGGAATAGTAGCAATTTTCAAGGGATTTCTCTGCTACCTTTCTCGCTTTTTCGATAAGCTCCTCCGCTTCCTTAACATACACAAAGCCTCTTGAAATCACCTCAGGTCCCGCTATAAGCTGTCCCGTTTCGTAATCGAGCGATGCGGTGACGACTATTATACCGTCCTGCCCGAGATGCTTTCTGTCTCTGAGAACAACGCTGCCGACATCGCCGACACCGTAACCGTCGACAAAAACTCTGCCCGCAGGCACGGGATTGCCCGCCTTTATTTCCGTATTCGTTATTTCGGCGGTGTAACCGTTATCGGCAATGAAGATATTTTCTTTTTCTATACCCATTGTCTCTGCGAGCATTGCGTGCTTATGCAGGTGCTTCTGCTCTCCGTGAACGGGGATGAAATACTTTGGCTTCACAAGTCCCATCATGAGCTTGAGCTCCTCTTGGCAGGCGTGACCCGAAACATGAACCTCGTACATTTTTTCGTATATTACCTGTGCTCCGAGCTTCATCAGCTCATTGACAACATTAGCTACCGTCTTTTCGTTGCCGGGAATGGGGGTTGCCGATATTATAACATAATCATTGGGACAGATTTCAACCTTACGGTGATCGGAAAAAGCCATTCTTGAAAGAGCTGACATCGGCTCGCCCTGACTGCCCGTTGTTATTATAACAAGCTTTTCTGCGGGATATCTGTTTATAAGGTCTGCGCTGATAAGCACGTTTTCGGGAATATTCAAATATCCGAGCTGTGCGCTGATATTCACAACGTTTTCAAGACTTCTTCCCACTATCGCAACCTTTCGGTCAAGAGAGCTTGCGACATTGATTATCTGCTGAACACGGTGAATGTTTGATGCAAAGGTCGCAACGATTATGCGACTCTTTCCTGCCTTTCTGAAAAGAACCTCAAAGGATTCTCCTACCTTGCGTTCGCTCTCGGTATATCCCGGTCTCTCGGCATTGGTAGAGTCGGAAAGCAGACACAAAACGCCCTCGTCACCGAGCTGTGCAAACCTCGAAAGATCAATCATACCGCCGTCTATGGGAGTGCTGTCTATTTTGAAATCGCCTGTTTGTATGACCGTACCGCAATCGCATTTTATCGCAAGAGCAATCGCATCGGGAATTGAGTGATTTACATGAATCATCTCAACGGTAAAAGCTCCGAGCTTTATGACGTCTCCGGGTGACACCTCATGCAGTTTTGCACTGCCGAGAAGCCCGTGTTCCTTGAGCTTGCCCTGAATAAGTCCGATGGTGAGCTTTGTTCCGTATACGGGAATATTCACTGTCTTAAGCAGATAAGCCAATGCTCCGATATGGTCTTCATGACCGTGGGTTATAACGATTCCTTTGATTTTTTCGGCGTTGCGTTCAACATATGTGAAATCGGGAATTACAAGATCAACACCCGGCATTTCCGGATCGGGGAACGCAAGACCGCAATCGACAAGAAACATATCCTCTTTGTATTCGTAAAGGGTCATGTTTTTGCCGACCTCGTTAAGACCGCCGAGGAATGAAATCTTTATAGGCAGCTCTCTTTCCGCCTTACTGCGTTTTTTTGCCGACCCGTTTCTCGGCTTTGAACGCTTCGCGGTCTGCTGTACGCCCTGTGTGGACTTGCGGCTTTTCTGTGCCGTTTTCTGCTGTGTTCTCTGTGTTTTTTGACTGTTCTGCGTTTTTTCTTTTGCAGATGTATTCTTTTTTTGCATGAGTTCTCCTGTTCTTTATTAAGCTTAGTATTGTTTATTTATGTTCCGTAGCCGTAAGTCCTGCGGCTATCCGTACTTGTACTCCACATTATATAATACATTTTTAGGTGCTTGATGTCAAGAAAATCCTTATAATAATTACATAATATTAACAATTTATTCTCTGACATCGTTTGCTTAAATACGGATAAAAACACCGACCGCATTATATTATGGACAAATAAACTTGATAATAACCGAAATTTCACTTGTTAAAATGAAAGAATGATGATATAATTCCTCTTGTAACCATTTGAAGCGGAGATTTATTCTATGACAGAGCTTAAAAAAGTTGATATCTTTACCGACGGCGCCTGTTCGGGGAACCCCGGTTCGGGCGGTTGGGGTTCGATACTGCGGTTCGGCAAGCATGAGCTTGAATTGAGCGGCGGAGAAAAAGAAACGACCAATAACCGCATGGAGCTTACCGCCGTCATTGAGGCGCTGAAGCGACTGAATCAAAAATGCGACGTTACGATATATACCGATTCCAAATACGTTGCCGACCCGTTTCTTAAAGGCTGGATATGGAGCTGGATAAAAAACGGTTGGAAAAAAGCCGACAAGAAGTCCGTGCTGAATACCGATTTATGGCAGGCACTTCTGACGGAAATTCAAAAGCACGAATACAGTATTGTTTGGGTCAAGGGTCACGCGGGGCATCCTGAAAACGAAAGATGCGATGCCATGGCAACCGCCAAGGCTGCCGAATTTTCAAAATAAAATTTTAATTCGAGGAGGATTTTTCCGTGGAAAGATATATTTCCGCAAAAGACGAATACGCCGTTCTCGGCATTGATACCGAAAAGGCTCTCGATTTGCTTTCCGATATAACGGTTTCGATTCACTGTTGGCAAGGCGATGATGTTTGCGGCTTCGACAGCGACGATGCTCTTTCCGGAGGCATACAGGCTACGGGCAATTACCCCGGCAAGGCTCGCGGCTTTGATGAGCTGACGGCGGATATCGACAAGGCGTTTTCGCTCATTCCCGGCAAAAAGAAGCTGAATCTTCACGCAAGCTACGCAATATTCGACGGCGAAAAGGCAGACAGAAACGCCATAAAGCCCTGCCATTTCGAAAAATGGGTAAAATTCGCAAAAGAAAGAGGAATAGGCATTGATTTCAATCCCACCTTTTTCTCACACCCGATGGTCAAGGATAATTTAACGCTTTCATCCCCCGACGAAGCCGTCCGCAGTTTCTGGGTAGAACACGGCAAGCGCTGCGTTGAAATTTCCGAATACTTTGCAAACGAAACGGGATTCCCGTGCGTGATGAACATATGGATTCCCGACGGCTACAAAGATATCCCTGCGGACCGTTTGTCGCCTCGCCTGCGTTTCAAAAAATCGCTCGACGAGATTCTCTCCGTGCCTTACGACAAAGAAAAGGTTTTCGTAACGCTCGAATCAAAGGTTTTCGGCATAGGGCTTGAGTCCTACACTGTCGGCTCCGCCGAATTTTGTCTGAGTTATTCGGCTCAAAAGGGAATTGTCCCGCTCATGGACAACGGACATAACCATCCCACGGAGGTTGTTTCCGACAAAATTTCCGCTCTGCTTGCTTTCAACGATAAAATCGCATTGCACATAACCCGCGGCGTTCGTTGGGACAGCGACCATGTTGTTCTTTTCGATGATGAAACACGGGAGATTGCAAAGGAGATAGTGCGCAACGGTGCTCTGAACAGGGTTTTTATTGCCACCGATTATTTCGACGCTTCCGTAAACCGCATAAGCGCTTGGGTCACCGGCGTTCGCAACGTTCAAAAAGCTCTTCTTTTCGCACTTCTCGAACCGTCCGCAACCATGAAAGAATTGCAGGATAAAGCCGATTTCACCTCTCTTACGGTGCTCGGCGAAGAATTAAAAACATTGCCGTTCGGAGATATATGGAATGAATATCTCAAACGGCAGGGCATAGAAAAAGATTACATTAAAATAATTAAAGAATACGAAGAAAAGGTATTGGTGAACAGGAAATGAAAAACATTCTCGACGCTCCTTTCTTAAAGGGCATGATGAAAACGACAGCTAACATGTACCGTCTCGGTTGGGACGAAAGAAACGGCGGTAACATCAGCATGATGCTTGACAGCGATGAGGTTGCCGAGTATCTTGACATCAATTCTCCCATTCGCAGTATTGAAATGGGCTTTGATGCAAAGGTTCTCGCAGGAAAAATCTTTATCGTAACCGGTACGGGCAAGTATTTTAAAAATATTGAGGACGATCCCGAAAACAACCTCGGCATCATCAAAGTTGCCGAAAACGGCACGACAGCAGAGCTTCTTTGGGGCTATTC
>CAYNUD010000030.1:0-14904 GCA_964400315.1 uncultured Clostridium sp.
CTCGTCAGAGGGAGCCCAAAACTTAAAGCTCACAACAAAAATTCAATTGCTAATTACACATTGATAATTGCTAATTTTTAAAACCCCTCCGCCTCGCTTTGCTCGGCACCTCCCCTAAAATGGGAGGCCAAGCTCGACTGTCAGCTTTAAGTTGACTTTTCTACCACCTAACCGCCTACAACCTAACGCCTAACAGGGCATCTCCCCTAAAAGGGGCGAAAATTAATTGATGGCCACAGCCTGACACAACTTAACCTCAACCGAAAACTCCGATGAGTATATGCAAAAAACCGACAGGGCACTGCTCTGTCGGCTTTGAGTCAATATAAATTAAATTATTTTACCCGTCAATGGTTTTTGCGCTTGCGGGGACGAGCTTTGCATCGGCACCGGAGCCTTGCTGTCTGAATATCTGCTCCCGTTCGGGAACAAACAATTCAAGTTTGCCTTTTTCCCCACCCGAAAGCTGTAGTGCCCAATGTGAAAACAGAGGGATTACAAACGGCATGACAAAGTCGCCGGTGGTACCGTTCCACATGGAATATGCAAAATAGGCACAATTGAAGAACACATCCCAATGGTTCAAATACCCGTTCAGCTTACCGTTAAGCTTATCAAGTTCCGATTGCGTAATCTTGACGGTCTTTGACCAAATATCGGAAAGGTGGTCATCACGGTTTTCGCGGTGTGCTTCAAGATTGTAATAAATTCCCCAGCCATCGGAAACGGAAACGGATAAACTTCCTATCGAAACGCCTTCTCCGACGGGCACATCATAAAGCCCCACACGCAGCGGCTCATCAGTAAGATTTTTAACATAGATATATGTATGTCCCGCAATGACGGGTATTGACATACTCGAACATACCGAAAGCTCTGCAACCGCTTCGCTTGAATCACCTGCCGCCGTGTCCGCAAATGCGGGAACGCAAACAGTGAATATTATCAAAACCGTAAGAATTGATGCAACTGCTTTTTTCATTTTTTCCTCCAAAGCCGCAACCGATTACTTCTTGATGCTTGCCTTAATCATCTTGAACAGGCTGTTGACCATTACTTTGACTGCCTTGAAGAACGATACTTCCCATCTCTCGGTAGTATTCATATTTTCCTTAGCCATAGGAACGACAGTCTCGGTTTTTTCGTCGTAAACCATATATTGCGGAAATTCCTCGCTGTCGAAAACGGTAAAGCCGTCGGTGTTGATGAATTTCGCAAAAAGACGGTGCAAATCGTCGGGAAACTGTTTGTGTTCGAGATTCTTCACAACCCATGTCGTGTCGGGAAGCAAACAGGTCGAAGTATCCACCTGCAAATCGGGTGAAATATACTTGAACGTGCCGTTTGCCTTTGCATTTTCGATATATTCGTCACTGAATGTCTCGGTCACCTCGGGAGTCGTTGCACCCATCGAACTTGCCGTCACGGTGCAAAAGCTGTCCGCTACGGTGTCGTTGTCCTTTGAAATCGGCATCATCTGGTAGCCGTATTTTGCTACATTGGCAAATTCCACGCCGTTCGCCTTGAGCTTAAGGCAAGTTTCGTCCATTTTAAGCCTTGTGTTAACATGGTAGTTGTCGATTTTGTTAATAAGCTCCGCATACTCGTTAAGGTCCGCACCGTAGAAAACGGTTTCCTTCGCCTTTTCGTAATGCTCGGCATCAACCATGCTCCAATAAGAGGGGAAAGTACCGTATGACTCTCTCATTATAGCGGGAACTATGTCAAGATAAATGTCCTTGTATACGTTGTTGACAGCCCACGAAGCAATGTCAAGTCCGTAGGTTTTGTTAAAGAGTGTGACAAACGCTTCGATGAAATCCTGAATATACTCGGTCGAGGAAAGCTCGATATCGTAAACATAACGCTCGATTCCGTCGGGTTCGAGATAAAGCTCACCTGTGAAAGCCTTGTTACACAGCGTTATGCCGTGAGAAGCGCTGGTGTAGTATATACATTTCTTAATATGTTCGCCGTCGTATCTCGTAAGGTAAGCTTGAACGATGCTCGAACCGAGACATCTGCCGAGAATGGCAACCTCGGTTGCGCCGGTAACTTCCATAACGTCCTCAATATAACGGTGAAGCTCCTCGGCAAGCTCCCACGGATCAAGGCGCCAGTCGTATTTGTAAACATAATCCTGTATTCCGTATGTTCCGTTAACTGCGGTATCCTCGAGCTCCTCCTTTGTCCACGACCACTCAATACGGCTGTTGTCAAGGGGCTCACCGTCGGGGCCGAGCTTTATATCCTCGAACACGGGAATGAGACAGTCCTGAAGCGCAACGCAAAATTCAGACCATTCCTGCGTAAAAAACGCCTTTGCGAAAACGGGAAGATACTGCTCCACCTTTTCGTTTATGTAGTTCTCGGGCAATTCGAGAGGATAAATATGCTCCTCGTCCTCGGTTCCGAGGTTTCTGTATAGTCCGTAGCCCTGACCTTGAATGTAAATCAAAGGCATATCAATTCTGTCCTGTGCGGCAAAAGCCGAGGGCGCGGCAATGACAAAAACGGAAGCCAAAATGCAAACGCTGAGCAAAATCGAAATGATTTTTTTCATATTTTTACCCTTTCCTTTCGTTATTTCTCGGGCTTGTAGGGAAGAACCGTGTCCGTTTCGACATGGGAGAAGAAAAATTCACATCTTTCCTTTGAATTGATTATCGTCACGGGCTTGATTTGATTGAGAACCTTTCCGCTCGCACGAAGCTGCTCACGGTAATCCCAATATGTCTTTTCCTTGAGGAAAAGCACCTCGGGTCTGTTTATCATTCCCCAGCGGCGGTATTTGAAATATTTTTCGTTGACTTCCTTGAATTTTTCGTCAACAAAATCAATATATTTCTGTCTGTCGTCCTCGCTGACGGGATTTTTCGCCTCAATGAGCATACAGTAGCGGGGCGGGTTTGTCGAATGGTCGGCGTAAAGGCTGTGACCGACAAACTCATTGTTCATTTCGCTCGCCGTCTTTTGCGCAACGAAGTCAACTATTTCCGTGGTTGTTTTTTCGTTCGCAAGGTTCATACCGAGATTGCGACGGTAAAGGAACTCGATTTCGGGAGTGTTCCTGTGCATTCTTGTAACCTGAACGACATCCTCCATACGGTATCTGTAAAGTCCAGAGAAGTTGGAAACGACAAGCTCGTACTTTTTGCCGACCTCAAGCTGATTTATCAGAAGAGGCGCCGCATTCTCATCGGGGTCTTCTTCATCATCATTCACGGGCAAAAATTCAAAGAAAAGACAGTGCGGAAGCAAAACGCCGTCGTGAACGTCAAGGTCTGTCGCCATTGCGAAGAAGCCCTCTGCGGCGGCGAAGCCCATGTTATGAATGGGAATATCGCCGCCTATATGTCTGCGAAGCTTCTCTACATAGACCTTGAGGTTCGAGCCGACCATGCCGTAAGCCCATGTGAGTTTGGGCCAAATACGCGGAGCAATGGGGGTGTCGAAGCCCTTTTCAAATTCCCTGCGAAGCTCGGCGGCTCTTTTGGGATTGGGCTTGAATTTCTTTTTGTATTCGTCGTAAAGCTCGGGCGTTATTTTGATGCTCGGATTGATGATACCCTTTTCGATATCGTCGCAGAGCATCTGCCAATTCTCCTCGAGATAGTCGAACATCGTCGTCAAAAGTGTTACGACAAGAGAACCGAGATAACTGACCTTTCTGTTTTCGAGAGCAAAGCGGAGCTGAAGATATGACGTATCTATAAGCTCCTCATGCTCGGGATATAGCAATGAATTAGGTGAAGTACAGAAGAAAGGCGTTATCGCTTTCAAATATGTAAGCGGAACCTGACCCGCACCGTTGCACTTCTTGCCATCCTCAAGGGGGTGACCCGTCAGTATGAGCACAAGCGGACCCATCTGTGCGGGCATTCTTATGCCTTTTTCTCTTTTGAGATAATGCGCCGCCGTTGCGACGGTACATGAAAAGCCGATGCACTGCATATTCCAAAGGTCTTTAACACCCTTGGGCAGGATTTTAGGCTTGCCGACACTGCCCGAAGAGGAACAGTAACGAATATTCGGACCGCTGAACATGAGATTCTTCTCTCTGTTGTGAATCATACGTTCAACATACGGCTCGTAATCCGCATATGTTGAAAGGGGAACCGCTTTCTGATAGTCTTCAATTGTTTTGATTTCCTTGAAATTATACTTTTTCCCTATTTCACAATTTCTGTTTCTTTTAATGATTTTTTTAAGCGTGCTCCGCTGAGCTTTCATCGGGTCTTTGGCAGAACGCTCTATTTTCCAAAGTGAAATGTCTCCGAGCAAAATGCCAAAATCTGAAAAAGACGCCAAATCCACACATCCTTTACTTTAAATAATGGGCACGTAAAATTATTTTATCAGTATTCGACATAAAAATCAATAGGCAAGAGGCTCAAAAATGCATAAAATCATACGATTAATGAGAATTGTATAGCAAAACCAAAAATTTTCAAGTTATAATATTCACAATTTTTATTTTTTGATTCTTCCCTTGAAAACAATTCGTGTTTGGTGTAGAATAATTCTATCGGGGGGATGACTATGCTCAAGTTTATTTCTGTTATTCTTACAATAATACAATTCTGCTCAATGCCCTTTGTCGGGCTTTTCGGGAGGAATATGATTTTGATTGACACAAGCAAAAAATATCAGGTTTTTGAGGATTTCGGAACAAGCTCGTGTTGGTGGGCACAAACGATAAGCAACGAAGCCGAAGCGAATGAAATTGCCAAACGGCTTTTCAGCGAAAACGACGGGCTTGGGCTGAAAATTTTTCGATACAACATCGGCGCCGGAGAAGCTGACAACCCGCAAAGCAGAATCGGTGACCCCTCGCGCAGAACAGAAAGCTTCTATGTATTCAACAACGAAACAAAGACATACGAATACGATTTTTCCCGCGATGCCAATGCTCGTAGGATGCTCGATCTTGCGGTGAAATACGGTGCGGAAAAAATCATACTTTTCTGCAACAGTCCACATTTTTCCATGACAAAAAGCGGTCATGCCTCGGGCGGCCTGACGGGATATTCTTCAAATTTACCGAAAGAGAATTACGCGGCTTTTGTCGATTACGTTCTCACAATTGCCGATTGGTTTGCGGAACAGGGCTACCCGATTTACGCCATTTCACCGATAAACGAACCTCAGTGGGAATGGGGCGGCGAATGGGTCGGCCAAGAGGGCTGTCATTTTGAACCCGATGAAGCCATTGAGCTTCTGGAAATGTTCGCCGTCGAAATGAAAAAGAGAAATTCACCGTACAGGCTCAGCGGTCCGGAATGCGGCGAAATGACGTGGTACCATTATCAATACGTCGAAAAATTCTTTGCCAGCGAAATTCTCAACGAGTTCTGCGACAGTTTCAGCGGTCACTCCTATTGGATGGATTCAAAATCGGAGGAAAAACAGCAAGTCGGCGATAAGTTCAAAAATGATTACCCCGACAAGAAATACGAAATGACCGAATGGTGCGAGCTCCCGCTGACCCTTGACAGCAAAAGCATCGAGAGTGGATTACTCATGGCACGCATTATAATCGAGGACCTTACGAAAATGAATGCCGTTTCGTGGCAAAGTTGGACCGCCGTAAACGGAGACGGGCTTCTTGACAGAGAAAACGGTGAGCTGATATCTTACAGTCGTTTTTACGCCTTTCGTCACTTTTCCGCTTTTATCAAAAACGGCATGGTTCGTGTGAGGATTTTTGATAATTTCTCGGATGATTCCGAAATTCAGTCCGTTGCCTTTGCGGGAGAAAAAGAAAAAGTTATCGTGCTTGTAAATCCCAAAACCGCTCCCGAAAGCACATACCTATGCGGTCTTTCGGGAAACACCGAAATTTTTGTCACCGATGAAACCCGTAAATGCGAAATGATATACAACGGAAAATTGCCGAGTAGCATTAAAATCCCCGCAAAAAGCATTATGACAATAAGAGTTACCGAGTAAATAAAACTGCCGCCTTTTTTCGGGGCGGCAGTAAATTTTTATTTATCATTTGTTAAATCCCCGTTACCCTGCACGGGAATTGCCTCACCGAGATATGTGGGCTTCGGCTTAAAAAGAGACCAGAAAAAATCCTTATCTCTCGCAAGTATCTCGCGGATATCCCGATACGCCTGTCCCGCATAGGTTCTCGGCATCGAAACCACACCGTAAGCCTCAAGTCCGAGGGCACGGGCATCATAAATCGCGCGGTAAAGATGGTATTCCTGCGTAACTATAAGTATCTTTTTTGCCTTGAAAACATCTCTTGCACGGTACATACTTTCGTAAGTTGAAAATCCCGCATGGTCCATAAAAACATTCTCGGACGGGACACCCGCATCAACGGCAAAAGTCTTCATAACGTTGACCTCGTCGTAGTTTGTTCTGCCATGGTCCCCGCTCATGAGCAGCCTATCGCTCACTCCGTTTTTATAAAGCTCAATGCCTCTGAGAAGCCTGTCTTCAAGCATATGGCTCGGGGCCGTGCCGTAAACGCCGCAGCCGAGAACGAGAATGCAATCATAATCCTCTCCCGCTTCATTCGGGTCGAGGATATATTTTTTTGCACTCAGCTTGACATATCCGCTTATACCGAACGCCGACACCGCACCGAGGGCGGCAAGTATAAGCAAAACGCAAAGCGCTGTTTTTATCAGTTTTTTCATCTTTTCTCCTTTGTCGAAAAACGTCTTAAAACAAGTCGATGATCCGCAAAATATAATGGTATACCACCGGTAAAAGCACCGACGGAAGCATGTTAAGAGTTTTAAATTTGCCTTGCAGTAAAAAATTCAGACCTATTGCCATTATTATCGCGTAGCCGACAAAGCATATCTGACCGAGAAGCTCACCTTGAAGCAAGCCGCCGAGAGATGAAGCAAGTAACGTAATTCCGCCTTGATAAACAAGCAACGGGATGAATGAGAAAATCACACCGAAGCCGAGTGTCGCTCCGAAAATGATTGCTGAAACAAAGTCTATCGCACTTTTTACGAAAAGCACGGAGCTGTCTCCGTTCAAGCCGTCGTTTATCGAACCGATTATTGCCATTGCACCGATACAGAATAGAAGTGTGCCGTTTACAAAACCCGATGCAAAACCGCCCTTTTTCAGCTTTCTTTCAACAGTGCCGCAAAAACTCTTAAAGCGATCTTCGAGCCGTAAAATCTCACCTATCAAAGTACCGATTACCAAAAATACCACCAACAAAAGCTCACCGTTGCCCGTCAGCTTGCCGTCCGTAACGGTAAGCATGTTCGATATCACTCCGTTCATACCGATGATGAACACCGCAAGCCCGAGAACTCTGTTTACACTGTCCGCATAGCTCTCTTTTATCCCTTTCTTGAGCAACAGGCCCAAAGCACCGCCGACCGCAACCGCCACGCAGTTTACAAAAGTTCCCGTCATACAAAATTTTCCTTCTTTCTGATATCAAAACCTTCACAGGGAAGCTCGACAATCACCCTGCCCGAAGGTTTGTTGCCCGATACGGTAACGGAAATCGAGCCTTCGGCAATTTCGATTTTGACCTCCGCTCTGCCGCCGTTCTCAATCGGATAATTCTTAATGTGAATAACATTCCCATCACGGAGCCATTCATCGGGAACGCCCCTGCCGATAAGCAAATCGCCGTTTACGCGCTGACAAACAAGGCTGTCCAGCAACGCCTTTGTTGCGGTAGATTGACCCCAAATATGCTGGCATGAGCCTGCACCGCCTGCGGCATGGGGAATATCCCACGGAGAATTTTCATCGGGGAAGGCAATTCCCTCCCACCACGAAAACGGTCCGCTCATCGCATTATCTATCATAAATTGATATGCTTTTATCGCACAGTCGCGGTATTTCTCACCTCTAAGAGCGCTCGCACCGTAGCCTGCATTGTACGCCGAGCAAAAATAGCCGTGCGGATATCCGCCGAAATTATAAATCGTATCGGTTATATCCTTACGCCGTTCGAATCCGTGCCGATATGTTTTGTCGATAAGCTCCGACATTATACCGTCCTGCTTTGCGCAGAAAATATATCCGTCCCAACCCCATCTGCCAAAAAGAAGCATAGATGCCCAATTAGCATCATGCGGATTACAGCGTTTGCCGTTTTCGTTGCTTTCATACATATTTATCGGCAGATAGTCAATACGGTTTTTCTTTACGGTTTCGGCAATAACCGAATTTGCCGCGTCAAGGAGCCGCTCATACAGCTCCCGTGCCCACTGCTCTTCATCGCTTTCGCCTATTCGTTTGCAAATGTATTCATAGCTGAAAAGACCGGTCAACGCAGACCAATTGTCGATTGTCCAGCTTCCGTGCGAATCAATGGCATTGGTCTTTTTCATAATTTTGCTTTTCGGGTCGATATCTCTCTCGATTCGATGTGCGTTTTCTCTGATTTGAGAAAACTTATCCCGAATCAAACTCTCGTCACCCGTTTTGAAAAGCCAATAGGCAAACACCCACGGATACTTCCAGCGAGCATCGGGATATTGCGGATTTTTTAATATGTATTCAGAATATTCACGAATGTTTTTGAAATCTCCGACAGTCATTAAAGAAATAAGAATGCCGATAACATCATGGTCAAAAACACGGTCGTAGCCGTTTTCTCCCACGTGAAGCTCGTTGCCGTCCTTGGCAATCATAGTGTAGACATAGCCGGCTTTGTATGCGTTCACAAGTCTTTCATCGGGCAATGCCACTATCTCGCAAAGCGGAGCAAGCCGCTGTGTCCAATACTCTTTCATGGCGGAATAGTGTTCGTCAAAGCTACCCGAAAGAGAAAGCTCCCGCCTTGACGGATAAGGATATTTACCGCCGAACCGATCCGCACCCGCAACAAATTCCGCCGTAACACTCTCTCCTGAAGGAACGGCGTTCGGAATATCGCAAAGGGGAATAAGGAACGGTGAAACTTTCGGAAAATCAAGAGTGGAATTTGAATTGTTCGTTACGCTCAAGCGTGAATATACCGCTTCATAAACCCTGCCGTTTACGGTCAGCTTATCGGCAAAATTTTCGATTTTATAAAAATTACCGTCTTTAAAAAATTCGCTGATGAAGCAGGGTAACCATCCCTCGGCATTATACCATTTAATTTTCGAATCTATGTTTTTAATTCCGAATGTAACGAAGCGATTTCCCCTGTCACGCAGACGGAAACTTCCGTCGATATACGCAATCGGCGCATCCTTATCTCCCTCACATCCGAAAAATGCCGTAAGCTCGGGATATCGCTTGCAGGTGTATCCACGTCTGCCGATAAGTCCGAGCTTAAAAGAAACACTCATTTTGTTGACAACGGAGAAATACAATGCCGCCGCATTTGCAAAAAGCATCTTTTTATTTTTCGACACCGTATCACTCCGTTCAATTGGATTTCGGGATTTGTCGGAATCAATATCCCCACAAAAATCCGAGACAAATATACATAATTATAAATTGGAAGAATGAATACGAAACATTGACCGTAAAACTCGTTGTGTATCCGCCATATTCAACCGTAACGGTCTTGTTACCCGTTGAATCGAAATATGTCGGGGAGATGATTTTATAGCCCGAGGTTACGGTGCTCACGCTTGTATCGGCGTGCATGACCGTCAAAACAAGTCCGCTCGTATCAAGCGTTTCTTTATAGTTATAACTCGTTTTGTTCGGCAGCTTTGCAACGCTTATTCCGCTTGCGGTAACGTCTGTGCCCGTGTTGTTCTTTACCGTAATATCAAAACTTACGCTTTTTCCTTTATAAGTAACGGTGACGGTCTGCGTGCCGACATATGCCGCCGTTTTCGGGGTTACGGTAAATCCGCTGTATACTATGCTCGTTTTGTCGCTGTAATGGACGGCGATGCTCATTCCGCTTGTTGATATTGTATCGCCCTTTACGTATTCGGTTTTACTCGGCATGGTATTTACCGAAATATAAGTTATCTCATTTACGGCGGCGGTATCCTTTACGGAATAGGGAATCGAATTGCTTTTTGCATATGTGCATACCGCCGAATTTTCCGAAACGGTCAGTGTAAGAGCGGTGCAATTCTTAAACGCCTCGGTACCTATCTTCGTTACGCTTTCGGGTACATCAAGATAAGCGAGAACCGTACAATCCTTAAATGCGCCCATTCCGATTTCGGTAACGCTTGACGGAACGGAAACACCCGTGAGCCGAGAACATCTTTCAAACGCTCTTTCGTCTATATGGGTAACGCCCTGTGAAATAATAACATTCACAAGGCCCGAATTATAGAATGCACTACCATAGTTCGCAACGCTTTCAGGCAAAACAATGATTTCGAGAGCGGGGCAATCCGCCAGAGCCATGGACCCGATATCGGTAAGTCCGTTCGGAATGTTGATGTCCGAAAGCACCTCACAGCGGTGAAAAGCATAAGGCTTTATCTCCTTAACGCTGTCGGGAAGAACAACATCGGTAAGAATTTTACTCGGAGTGAACGCCGCATTTCCTATCGTCTGCGTACCGACGGGAACAATATAAACGGTATTGCTTTTTGCTACGGGATACTGAATAAGTGTTTTTCCGTCGGCACTGAAAAGCACGCCGTCAACCGCTTTATAGTTCTTGTTTTCGCTTGATACCGAAAAAGAGGTAAGACCGATGCAACTCACAAAAGCATTTGTGTGAATATCGGTTACGCTTGCGGGAATTGCAATGCAAGTCAGATCATCGCACTGTGCAAATGCGTTTGAGCCTATGATTTTAAGCGTATCGGGCAAAGAAATCTCTTTAATATTCACGCACTTTGAAAAAGCACTTTCGCCTATTTCAACAAGTCCGCCGGGGAGTAAAAGCGTTTCAAGGGCGGTACACATTCTGAATGCCGCAGTACCGATAACTCTTGAAGCACTTTCAAATGAGCTTCCCTGATAAGATACTTTTTTCAACATAACACAGTTTTCAAACGCCGATGCTCCGATCTTATCAACGCTTGACGGAATGTTTATCTCGGTTATTCCGCCGCAGTCTTTAAACGCCTCGGCACCGATTTCGAGCACAGGCAAACCGAGATACGTATCCGGTATGCTTACAGTACCGCTTGCTGTGGAAACGCAGGAATTTACTTTGTAGTATTCGGTTACCGAACCGTCATCAGCAGGCCTTGCCGCTTTTTTGAAAACAAGAGGCGAGTCCGCATATGCAAACGGCAAAGACGTAATTATAAACATTGCCGCAAGCACCGCTCCTAATATTCTTTTTCTCAGTTTCACTGTTTATCCCTCCGAATTTGATACAAGTCGGCACTTCACCGTCTAAGGAGATTATATTACATAAAGCTTTTAAAATCAATAGCTTTGAAAAAATGATGCTTTTTCATTGACAAAAATCAATCATATGTTAAAATGATTCAGTAACAATAATGAGAGTGAAGGTGCGATAAAATATGCTCGATAAAAACGGCTGTTTCTTTAAACCCGAACGCGGTTCAACGGCTCAACCCGACCACATAATGCTTTCGATTTACGCAGATGCCAAAACTTCGGCGGCAGTAACATGGAGAACGGACGAAAACTCGGGAGAGAATTATATTCTGTACCGCAAAAGCGAAGGCGGAGAAACCGTAAAGCAGACTGCGGCAAGCAAATTCCGTGAAACGGACATCGACCGTAGTATTTATCATTGGGCAAGGCTTGAAGGACTCGAATCGGGAACAAAATACACATATTCCGTAGGCGATGATACCAACCGCAGTGATGAATTCACTTTTGAAACGGAGCCCGACCGTCTCGACAAATTCAGCTTTATCGTAATTGCCGACCATCAAAAAGGGCACCCTTGCCATTTGCCCGACTATTCGTGTGTCGGCGAGATGATGAAAAATGCTCTTAGAAAGCACCCCGAATGCCGTTTCATTCTTACAGCGGGAGATAACTGCGACAACGGAGAAAACGATTTGCAATGGAACGGGATGTTTGAGGGCTTAAAGGGAGTTATCGAGAGCGTGCCGTTCATGATGACAACGGGCAATCACGATAACCGAGGCTTTATCTCGTATTTCCCCGAGCCTACCGGAAAATTTTACCTCGAACACGCCGACTTCTTTGATTTTCAATTTTCTCTCTCTTATCCCAAAAACGGTCCCAAAGGATATGAAACGGAAAATTTCTCCTTTGACTACGGTAACGCCCACTTTCTCATCATGGGAATAAATGCTCCCGAAATTGTCGAGGATTGGGCATATGACGACTTGCAACAAAGTAACAAAACATGGAAGCTCGGAACATATCATTTCCCGATATATCCCGTAATGCCCGAGGGTCAGAATGATGACGGGTACCCGTGGCTGAGAAAACCCATAGAGCAGGGCAAGCTCGATATTCTGTTTGAGGGCCATGAGCATTCCTTTGCAAGAACCTTTCCCACCCGTAATGATGAGCTGTTCGACAAGCCGTCAGAGGGTACGGTACATTATATTGTCGGAAACGGCGGTGGAAACATTTATTATTCGAACTGCCAGAAAATCTGGCATTCATGCTTTTTCCCGCAAGAGGAGCACACAGGTTTTTATACCGTTGTTGAAATCGACGGTGATAAACTGACGGCAACAGGATACATGGCAGACGGCAGAATGGCCGATGTATTCACGATCGACAAAAAGTCAGACACTATAACTCCCCCTGCCCTTGCTCCGCAATACGGCAAGACCAAAATGGTATTCAAGGGCAGAATGCTTGAATTTGCCGCGAGAGGTATGTACCCCGAAAAGCGTGACGGAATATGGTATGCACCGTTCGGAGTGCTCATTCAGGCTATCGGCGGCAAAGTCGAAAAAGGGGAAGATTATCTCGTATGTGAAGCGTATGAACACCGTGCGGTATTCACCGAAGCAAGCCGATTCGCAAAAACCGATCTCGGCACTGTGGAAATGCAAGGTGAACCGTATTTCTTTGACGGTCAGCTATTTGTTCCGGTTGACGACAGCGCCAAAATGTTTGAAATGGCATGGTATTATGCCGAAAGAAACAATTATATCAATTGGAATACGGCAAGCGAGGACAGGGTGCTTTATAAGCATCCGAAAAAGCCCGATTCCGTTTGATGTTTTCGGAGGAACTTAAATGAAAAAATTACTGGTTTATTTGAAAGGTGACCGCACCGAATGCGTGCTTGCTCCGCTTTTCAAGATGTTTGAAGCTCTGCTCGAACTTTTCGTGCCGCTGATTGTCGCACGTATAATCGACACCGGAATCGCCTCATCCGACAAGGGCTATATTCTGCGTATGTGCGGACTTCTTATACTGCTCGGCGCGGTCGGATTGGTGTTCTCTGTAACCGCTCAGTTCTTTGCGGCAAAAGCGGCTGTTTCTTTCACCAAAAAACTCCGCCATGCGGTATTCGAGCGGATTAATTCTTTTTCGTATTCACAGCTTGACCGTATGGGCACTTCAACACTCATAACACGGCTGACAAGCGATATGGACGGAGTTCAAAACGGCTTAAACATATCATTACGTCTGCTTCTCAGGTCGCCCTTCGTCGTAATCGGCGCTATGATAATGGCATTCACTGTAGATGTTAAGGCGGCTCTGACTTTTACGGTCGTAATCCCCGCGCTCTCGGCGGTGGTATTCGGTATACTCATTTTCACCGTTCCCCTCTATAAAAAAGTCCGTTCGGCACTTGACAGAGTCCTCTCCGGTGCAAGAGAAAACCTCATCGGTGCAAGGGTCATTCGGGCATTTTGCAAAGAGGATGAAGAAATGCGTGAATTTGAAAAACGTAACGATGCACTCACCGCAATTCAGGAATATACGGGCAAAATCTCCGCACTTCTCAACCCCCTCACCTGCGTGATAATAAATCTCGGCATAGCTTTTCTTATATATATCGGAGCACTGCGTGTCGACGCGGGCTTGATAACTCAGGGCGCGGTCGTGGCGCTTTATAACTATATGTCGCAAATTCTCGTTGAGCTTGTCAAATTCGCAAATCTCATAATAAGCATCACAAAATCGGTCGCCTGCGCGGGCAGAATAACCTCGGTGCTTGAAGCTCAGCCGGAGGAGGACAACGGAGCAAAATCACCGAACAACGCTTCGGATATCGCCGTTAAATTTGAAAATGTTTCCTTTGCGTATGACGGAGCGGGCGAAAATTCGCTTGAAAACATCAGCTTCACCGCTTCAAAGGGCGAAACCGTCGGAGTTATAGGCTCTACAGGCTCGGGCAAAACCACTCTTGTTAATCTTATCCCCGCATTTTACAGGCATTCGAGCGGAAAAATTACCGTATCGGGCCGTGATATATCGGAGCTTTCTCTCGAAGAGCTGAGAAGCCGCATTGCCGTTGTTCCTCAGCGTTCGGTGCTTTTCAAGGGTACTGTAAGAGAAAATCTGCTTTGGGGCAAACCCGATGCAACGGAAGAAGAAATGCTTGCCGCACTTGAAGCGGCTCAGGCAAAGGATTTCGTTCTTGAAAAAGAGGGCGGTCTCGACACTCCCGTTGAACAGGGAGGCAAAAACTTCTCCGGCGGTCAAAGGCAAAGACTTACCGTTGCAAGAGCGCTCATTAAGAATTCCGATATTCTGATTCTCGATGACAGTGCAAGCGCACTCGACTATGCAACGGACGCCGCAATGCGCAAGGCGATTTCCTCTTCACAGGGAGACAAAACCGTATTTATTGTTTCACAGCGTACCTCTTCAATCATGCATGCCGATAAAATAATCGTTCTCGATGACGGCGTAGCGCAGGTCGGCACTCATGCCGAACTTATGGAAAGCTCCCCCGTCTACAGAGAAATTCATCTTTCACAATTCGATTCCGAGGAGGTGGGGGCATGAAGAATAAGCAAAGTACATTAAAAAAAGTTCTTTTTTATGTCGGCAAGCACAAACCTCACCTTGCCTTTTCCATAATACTTGCCGCTGTCAGCGTTGCGGCGACACTTTATATTC
>CAYNUD010000031.1:0-14705 GCA_964400315.1 uncultured Clostridium sp.
ATTTTTGAGTCCCTGTGCTGACCACTGGTCAACATAGTCTGCCATGGGGCTTGACGGAGTGATGGGATAAATTCCGGCTACTTCCGTAAACGCATATGACACATATGCCGCAGCGTTGTTGCCGTCCATGGTCTTCATTTTTCTTGCCATAGTCTTTTTCCTCCTAAAATATTGAGCTGAGTAAAAAGTGATAAAATACACCACTGAATATATTAACACTTTTCTTTCGGTTTGTAAACCGATAATTACTCCAAATCGGAGAAGATTTTTGAATATTATTTGTAAAAATAATCATAAAAGTGCAGGATAAAGCAACGATTTGCATTTTCGGTGTGTTTAAAGCTCTATCGCACTGCCGAGACGGAATGAATAAATAACCGTTTGTCGAACAGGCATACCGAGCACCTCGGAAAGACAACGCGCATATATTCCGAGCTGTGCCGAATACTTTTCGATAAGTTCCTCGTCACTGCTTGCTCTGTCCGTTTTGTAATCTACTATAACGAGCTCTCCGTTTTCAACGAATGCACAGTCGGCAACGCCCTCTATCATTACCACCTCGTTTTCGGCAAAGTCGTCGGGTATCTCAGGGTAAAGCTCCGAGACGGGAACAGCGCAAGTGAAAGAATATTCTTTGTAGACCCTGTCGGATTTTTTTATCCGCAGATAAAGCTCGCTCTCAAAGAATGCGGAAACCGATTTTCTGTCAACGGCCTCGGCTTCCTCCTCGGTAAGCATTCCGGAACATACAAGGAGATTCAATTCCTCCTCAATGTTCTTGCCTGCACGTTCATAGTCGGCGTACTGCATAAAGCGGTGCGTCGCCGTGCCTCGCTGCGCTGGTGTCAACTTGCCCTTACTTGCGAAGGAGGGCCTTTGCGTTGCAAAATACTCATCATTATTGCTAACACTTGTAAGATTTGAAGCAATGCGCTTTGCCACAACGCCTTCGAGCGGTGCGAACGGATACTCATATTCAAGTCGGCGTTTTATCTCTTCGACAAGCTCGTAATCGGGAGCATATTCATCTGCCCGTGCGGTCTGTTCCTCTGCACAACGAGCAGTGTATATTTTTGCTTTCAACGGTGTGTCGCACATAACGGTAAAATTCGAGGGTAAGCCCGCCGCCATTCTGAGTGAATTTGCATCGGGATGCTTGAGTAATGCCGAAACAATACAATCGCTCCAGCATGAAAAACCGCCCACCGTGTAGGACGATATTTTGGGATTCGAGCCGCATTTTGCCGCAAGCTCCGACAATGACTTGCTCCAATCGGATGATGACGACACCACAACTGTTCTCTCTTTTGCTCTCGTTAAGGCAACATACAGCACTCTCAACGCCTCGGAGCGTTCCGCTCGGCGTGTTTCAAGCTTTGCGGCAAGTCTCGGCAGCGTATCGAATTTTCTGTTCGACTTGCAATTTTTGATTCCTATTCCGCTCTGCGGCGCGATTATCAAATCTTCACGGAGAGAAATGTCGCTGTAATTTCTTTGGCAGTCGCAGAGTATACATACGGGAAATTCCAGTCCCTTGCTCTTGTGGACCGTCATTATCTTTACGGCATCCGCATTGTCGCCGCCCGCTTCGGATGCAACAATATCTCCGCCGCCTTTTATGATTTTATCAATGTATCTCAAAAGGCTTGCAATACTGCCCGTACTTTCGAATTTGTTTGAAAGGTCGATAAATCTGTTAAGGTTTGCACGCCGTGAATCCGAGCCCTTCATGGCACAAACAATTGCGTAATAGCCCGTTTCCTCAACAAGTCTGCGTACAAGCTCGCCCACCCTCACCGTACAGGCAATTCTTCTGAATACGGCAAGCTTTTCAAGGAAACTCTTTGCCTTTTCGTTTCCGTTTTCCGCGGCAAAAACAAGACAATGATATACGGAGCCGTCTCTGTGTTCCGCTCTCATCACCGCAAGGTCATCCGGCAAAAATCCGAAAGCAGGCGAAAGAAGTACCGCCGTGAGCGGAATATCGTCGGTAGGGTTGTCTATAACCTTGAGCAAAGATATCATAAAGGACACTTCGGGGGAAGTCAAAAACCCGCCGCCCGATTCACAGCTCACCGGAATCCCCCTACGCGTAAGCTCAGTCACAAAGCTCGGCGCGCTGTTTTTTACGCTTGCAAAAAGCAGACAAAAATCCTTGTATCTTGCTTCGCGGAGAACGGAATTTTCCGTGATTTTCATGCCGCCCGAAACTGCTTTTTCTATATAATCCGCAACAAAAACCGCTTGATCCTCGGTGCCGTTTTCGCCCTCGATAAGACAAAGCTCGGTGTCCGCTCCCTCGGTGTCGGGATAAACCGCCGCCGCTTCCAAGCGTTCCTTTTCATCATATTCGAGGCCGCCCGTTTCCCGACTCATTATTGCCGAAAAAATATAATTAACGATTTCCGTAACTCCGCTTCTGCTTCTGAAATTCTTTCCGAGAACAACTCTTGCAGGGTAATTTCCGTCGACATAATCGGCATATGCATCACGCCGTCTGAGAAAAATCTCCGGCATCGCCTGCCGAAAGCGGTATATGCTCTGCTTAACGTCGCCGACCATGAAAAGATTTGTTTCATCCTTTGAAAGAGCGGAAAAAATCATATCCTGCGCTTCGTTAACATCCTGATATTCATCGACGAGAATTTCGGCATAATTCTCCGAAAGGCTTTGCGCAAGCGGTGTTTTATGTATTCCGTCGGGGGCATCCTCAACCAAAAGACGAAGCGCAAAATGGAGCGTATCGGAAAAATCCGCTCCGTTCTCTTCTCTCTTCAATCGTGAAAATTCGGAATAAAAATCAAGCGTTGCCGCTATCAACTCACGCACCGCCGGTGCAAGCTCCGAAATATCCTTTGAATGCTCTTCGGCGCTGATTTCAAAAATCTCGGCAAAAGACTTAAACTCCGCAGTATATTTTTTTCTGACGGTTTGGCAGGCATCCTTTACGGGAGAAGCATAGCCGCTCGGTGCCCTGCCGAGCTTTTCAAAAGTAAAAGAGGCGTAGGCAGAACATATATCGTCCCATTTTCCGGAAAGGACAGCTTTCCCGAAATTCTCAAAGCCGCTCTTGTCGGCAACGAATGTCGGAGCGTATTTTTCATATAACTGCGGTTCCTCCTCAAGCATTTCGAGACAGCGCCGTGTATCCTCACAGGCACTTTCAATAAACCGTAACGTTTCGCCGAGAAGCTGTTTGCACCACTGCGTTCCTTCTATAGAGCCCTGACGTTCAAAATCACTTGCAAGAGAATCAAGCCATTTTTGCGGGAACGGATATGCCTGAGACAACTCATAAAGTCGGAACACGGCCGAAATAAGCTTTTTGTCGTCCCTGTTATCGCTTATCAGTGTGCAAAGCTTCAAAAAGTCAGGGTCCGCTTTTTTGTATTTTTCCTCGATAACCGTTTCTATCGCTTGATTCTTTAAGATATTGCGTTTTCCCTCGTCAAGCAGCTCAAAGTCCGGAGAAATACCGAGAGTGTGAAAATTCTCGCGAACAAGTCCTATGCAAAATGAATCTATCGTGCATATGCTCGCACACGGAAGCATGAGCTGTTGACGGCGTAATCTTTTATTCGCAGGGTCAAGCGCCGTCTTTCTGCCTATTGCGGCCGAAATTTTTTCTTTCATCTGCGCTGCGGCGGCATTGGTAAATGTCACTATGAGAAGATTCTCCACGCCGCAAGGCCGTTCTTCGTCACAAAGACGTTGAATGACGCGTTCGACCAGCACGGCCGTTTTTCCCGAACCTGCGGCGGCACTGACAAGCAGTGTTCCCTTTCGTGCCTCTATTGCCTTTTGCTGCTCATTCGTCCACTTCATTCTTCTCATCCCCTCTTGAAAGCTCACCGACGGCATCGGCATTTTTAATATCCCTTAGCTCTCGGCACGGAACGCCGTCTTCGTAGGCGCAAACGGTTTTGTAATCGCAAAATCCGCATATATCCTTATAGCTTTTTCCGTTCGCGGGCAAGGCGGCTATTTCTCCGGAACGCAACAGCCTTGCCATTTCGGTAAGCAATGAATCAGCCTTTTCTTTCAAACGCATAAGCTGCGTAAATCCTATGAGCGAACCCGACATTGTTCCGTTTTTGAAATCAACGGGAATAAACGCTCCGCTTGCACTTTTATCCATGGCAAGTACAACATCGCAATCGCTCAACACTATTCCCTGCATACGGCATTTTTTCTGCACAGCGGCTTGCGTTTTTTCTTCGGAATCGTTACGTGATGCGGAAACGATTGGCGAATTTGCGGGATAATACAGCACTCCGGCGGGAAACGCGCCATCAAACATACCCTTCCCGCCGTACCAAATGGCAAACAGATATATGAACATCTGCATATTCAAGCCCTGCATTACATCGCTGAGAAGAAAATCCTTGCCCGACGATTTATAATCTATGATTCGAAAATATTTTTTGCCGTTTATTTCCGCCATATCGACTCGGTCAACCGCTCCGAAAATCTGTATCGAAAAATCCTCGGCGCAAATCTCGTAGGGTGGAATTTTTCCCTGCGTATCAATTTTCATTTCGAACTCAACGGGTCTGAAATCACTGAGCGACAGCTCTTTTATGAGCCGCTCGGCAACATCGCACACGGAGGATGCAAGCTTTTTATAAAGATACATGAACCTTTCGCTTCTTCCGCTTCCGTCAAGCACCCGCATAAGATATTCTTCCATTATCGCATAGACCGTACCGTAAAGTTCCTTGCGACTCATTGCCGAAAGAGTTGCGTTATCGTAATTCCTCAAAAGATTTTCAAGAACGTGGTGAATCACGTTTCCTCTTTGCATCGGGTCAAGTTCCGCAACCTTTCTCGGCAAAGCCTTTATTCCGTATCGGCAAAAATACGAAAACGGACATTTGTAGAAGCTCTCCACGCGGGATGCCGAAAGCTTCATACTTCTGCCGAAAAGTTTCTCCGCCGCACTGCGGTCCGATATTGCAAAGGTGCGCATTCCCGAAGCACGTTCAAGGGCCGCTATTCTTCCCGAATAATTCTCATCTTTTGAGAAAAAATCAAGAAGCGAAGCTCGCAGAACACCGTTCGGTGCTTTCGCAAGCTGCTCAAAGGCAAGTTCCTTGCCCTCTATACGGTACATTTCGTCCGTTGAATCCGTTTTTATCTCACGGCAATCGGGAAACAGCTCTTTGATTTTCACAAAAAGCTCTGAGGGTGCAAGCTGTTCGCCCTTTGAGCCTCTTTCAGGACAACAAACATACAGTCTTTCGCTTGCACAGCAAAGCGCGTTATATGCAATCAGCTTTTCCTCGGCAAGCTTGTATTCACCGAAGGCGGCAAGCTCTATTCCCATTTCCGTGAGACGCCGTCTGTCATTATCGGTAAGAGCTGAAGAGCCCGACGCCGTTGCCGGAAATACGCCCGCATTTGCTCCGGCTATAAAAACAACCTTCGGGGAGGCAACGCGGATTCTGTCGGCGGAGCCTATAGTAATTTCATCAAGTCCCTGCGGCAGGCTTCCCACGGTATGTACGTTCAGCATAAGCTGTATAAGCTCAAAGAACCGTTTTGCATCGATGGCTCTGTCCCGCGTAACCGCTTCAAAGCCGTCAAGGATACCCATAACAAGCTCCCAGATACGGTCAAGCTCAAGAGCCATACTCTCATCGCCCTGTTCGGAAAGTCTGTGCGCGAGAATTCGTACATTTTCGGAAGCGTTTATCTCATCAAGCAAATTAAGCATTGCCCGTGCGGCGGCAGTACCGTTTTCACCCTTTGCAAGCGCTTTGCAAAATCGGCTGAGCGGCGCGGTAATTCTTTCACGCAAAACGTTCAGACGTACAAGCTCGTCCGCATCCTCTGATGTCGATTCTCCGAAGCCCGACGGATTTTTCGTCCATTCACGGAGCCATTCTCCGCCGTTTATCTGCCAAAGACAGCAATAGTTTTCAACTTCGGCAATATCGTCAATACCGAAACCCGCAAGCTCTGTTTTCAGATAACGCATAACGGACTCGGTGTCAAATCCTCGGGCGGCTATCTGTGCCGCGCTGAGCACAAGAGCAACTATCGGAGATGCATCCACAGGTCTCCTACTGTCTTCAAAAACTGCTATACCGCACTTTTTTAAAGCGCTTTTCAGCGGCGCTTCATATGCGGAACTGTCGGCGGCTATGACGGCTATATCTCTGCTTCTCAGCCCGTTTTCACGCACAAGCTTTTTCGCTGTGCAGGCTATAAACTCGCATTCGGCATATATATCCTCGGCACGGCAAAGAGTTATGTTTGGGCACTCACCCTCATATATATTGGGAGATACGGCAAAAAGCTCCTGTTCGAGAGCGGCAAGCTCGGGTGATGAATACCGACGGAAATGCGGCGGAAAATTGTTGAATTTACTTCTTTTTGAAAGATACTGCGGTTTTGCGACAGCAACGTTATTCTTTTTTGCTCCCGCAATAAGCTTCGCGGCGGTTCGCTTCGTATGAGCGAAAAGGTCGGTTTCGTCATCCATTCCGCTTAAATCATCGGTACACAGCGTTACATACACCGCAGGCGAACGCCTGAGCATATGCTCTATTGCTCGGTGTTCAAGAGCAGTGAAACCTCTGAAACCGTCAATAAAAACAATTCTGTCGTTGAAATAATCGCTTTCGGGTAAAACCTCGCAAAGTTCCGTCAGCAAATCATCGGGGTCAAAATAACTGCCCGAAACAAGCGAATCGTAAGCTTCGAGAGCAAGAGAAATATCCGTGAGCTTTTTACGCAGCAAGCTGTCCTCCATTGAAAATGCGGCACGGCTCAACTCTTCGGAAGACACGCCGCTCTGCTTAAATTCGGAAGCAAGCGAAACAAATTCACTTATAACGGAGCTTCTCGTAATGTGCTCCGAATAAAGAGTCAGTTTATCGCAAACGCTTTCAAGCGCAAAGCTCATCAATGCCGCCTTTGCCGATTCATCAAGTCGTCTGCGTTCGTGAAGTGCCGGCTTACCTATCAGCTTTTCGGCAAGGCTCGTAAAGCTGAGAACGTCAATTGAAGCAAAACGCTCGGCTCCCGTTTTTTGAAACATAATTTTTTCACTCATGAATGAAAACTGTTCCGGAACAAGAAGCGTTACCTTTTTACCGTTTCTTGAAAAGTCATTCATCAGTTCGGTTATATGAGTGGTTTTTCCGCCGCCCGCTCGGGCAAGAATCAGATACAACATAATCCTCATCCAATCATCGATATTTAGTCGAAACAAGTCAAACACATGCATATCGTTAATATGTTTTTATTATAGCATATGTTGATTATTTTGTCAGTAGAAAAATCTTTATTGAGCCGTTTTTTTCTGTTTTGGGTCATTTTTGCCCGTCAAGTTCCGTTTTGGGCGATTTTTTCTCTTGATTACGCTCTAACTCGGCGAATTTAGCCATAGAACCCAAAATGAAAAGTTGACAAGAAAAGTGCCGTATGATAAAATAAGCAGTAATAATTACAAAGAGGTTCCTTTGTAAAATTCGAAAGGAGAAAATCCCACATGGATGACCCCGGCCCTGCGCTCAATATCATTTTTAAGTTAGTATTGCTCTTTATCCTCATTTTTATCAACGCCTTTTTTGCAATGAGCGAGATAGCGATAATCTCTCTCAATGACACAAAAATGCAGCGTCTTGCCGAGGAGGGCAATAAAAAAGCAAAACAAATCGTTAAACTCACGGAGAATCCCAACAGATTCTTGTCCACCATTCAAATAGGCGTTACGTTGGCAGGCTTTCTCGCTTCTGCCTCGGCATCTCAGAACTTCGCCGATTTGCTCGTAAATGCCTTGAGAAAAACGGCAATAATCAATGTTGTTCCCGAAAGCGTAATAAGCGGATTTTCGGTTGTACTTATTACCGTTATCACCTCCTACTTTTCGTTGGTTCTCGGCGAGCTTGCCCCTAAGAGAATCGCCATGCAAGTGCCCGAAAAGGTATCCTTCCGAGTGGTAGGTATTCTTCAGTTTATCGCAACGGTAACGAAGCCCTTTGTAAAGGTGCTTTCCGTTTCCACAAACGCTGTTGTTCGGCTTCTCGGATTCGATCCCAATGCCGATGAAGAAAACGTTACCGAAGAAGAAATACGCATGATGGTTGATGTAGGCGGCGAAAAGGGTGTTATTGAGGATTCTCAAAAAGAGATGATTGATAATATCTTCGAATTTGATGACCTTGATGCGGGCGATATCATGACGCACCGCACCGATATGACGGCTATCGAGGTTACACGTTCGCTTGAAGAAGTTGCGGAACTTGCGGTTGAGAACGGTTACTCCCGTATCCCCGTTTATGAGGACGACCCCGACAGCATTGTGGGCGTACTTTACGCCAAGGATTTGCTCAAATACGTCGGTCATACTCTCCCTACGGAGTTAACTATATCCAAAGTAATGCGTAAGGCTCTTTATGTTCCCGAAACGCAAAGCTGCGGAGACCTTTTCAAAGCAATGAACGACAGTCACACACAGTTTGCCGTTGTTGTGGACGAATACGGCGGAACTGCGGGCATAGTTACGCTTGAGGATGTTCTCGAATCCATCGTAGGCAACATACAGGATGAATACGATGACGAAGAGGAAGAAATCGTACAGATAAACGAAACGACCTTCACCATTGACGGCATCACCGACCTTGACGAAGTTGATGAACTGGTAGGCGTTAATTTACCGGAAGGCGATTACGATACACTCGGCGGTTTTGTCATAAGCCTGCTCGGATATCTTCCCTCCGAGGGTGACACCGAGCCTGCCGTTGCCGAATATGAAAATCTCCGCTTTACGGTACTCACCTTTGAGGATCGCCGAATCGGTGACATAAAAGTTGAAATTCTCCCCAAACAAGAAAACGGCGACGGTGACGATAACGACGAAAAAGAATAATTTAATGCGGGTTGCTCCATGCAGCCCGCTTTTTTATTTATTATAATCATTAATATATGATTTGCAGATGCGAATTGCCGCATCTGTTTTTACTTTAGGCATAACCGACGCATCCGAACCCGATTTGTTTCGGATACGTCGGTTGCGGCTAGCTATTTTAAACAGCTTTGCGCTTATCAATTCCCGTCAGTTTGTAACTTTCTACAAATCTTAAAAAAGCTATTGACATTGGCGCTTTAGCGTGCTAATATGGTAGCACAGCAACGCAATAGAACACAGAATTAAGCGTGGCAAAAAGAAAAAAGGAGAAATCAACATGAAAAAACTTACAGCTCTTATCCTCGCGGTACTTATGATGTTTGCACTCGTCGCTTGCTCCGGTAACGGAGACGGCACCTCCACCACAGCCGCAAACAATGAATCCGAAACACAAAGCGATCTTGCTTATGTTAAGAACAAAGGCACGCTCGTTATAGGAATTACCGATTTTGCTCCCATGGATTATCAAGAAGCGGGAAGCGATGAATGGATAGGCTTTGACGCAGACATGGCAAAGGCTTTCGCAAAGAGCCTCGGTGTCGAAGCGAAAATCGTTCCCATCGACTGGGACAACAAAATCCTCGAACTTAACGGCAAGACCATCGACTGCGTATGGAACGGCATGACCCTTACCGACGAAGTTAAAGCGGCAATGAGCTGCTCCGATGCATATTGCAATAACGCTCAGGTAGTTATCGTTGCGGCCGACAAGGCCGAGCAGTACCAAACCGCCGAAGCTTGCAAATCGCTCAAATTTGCCGTTGAAGCAGGTTCGGCAGGCGAAGGTGCGGCAAAGGATAACGGATTTGAGTATACAGCCGTTCTCGATCAGGCTACCGCTCTTCTCGAAGTTTCCGCAGGCACCGCAGATGCCGCTATCATTGACTCCCTTATGGCAGCGGCAATGGTAGGAGAAGGCACCAACTATGCCAACCTCACCTACACCGTTTCTCTTACCTCCGAGGAATACGGCGTCGGCTTCCGCAAGGGCTCCGATCTTACCGCCGCTCTCAACGATTTCTTTGCCGCAAGCAAAGCAGACGGCACAATGGAGAGCGTTGCAACAACCTACGGCGTTCAGGCAGCTCTCATCAAATAACATAATTACAACCGATTTCAATAAATGCAGAAACAGAGGACGGCTTTCGCCCTCTGTTTTCGGCGCATAAAAAATACTTAAGGATGTTTTCTAATGGACTTTCAGATTTTGAAAGAGCAATTCCCAATAGTTTTGGAATCGCTCAACGAGGGATTTTTACAAACTCTCAAGCTCTTCATGATTTCTCTTATCGGCTCAATTCCCTTGGGCCTTATAATTTCATTCGGTTCAATGTCAAAATTCAAGCCCCTTTCACTACTCATTAAAACAGTGGTTTGGATAGTCCGAGGTACTCCCCTCATGCTTCAGCTTCTTATAATCTACTACTTTCCGGGACTTGTTATGAAAAACAACATTTGGGGCTCCGGTGAGGACGGTCGCTTCATTGCCGCCTGTGTTGCCTTTGTATTCAATTATGCCTGCTATTTTTCCGAAATATACAGAGGCGGAATACAGGGCGTTCCGAAAGGACAACAGGAAGCGGGGCAGGTACTCGGACTTTCTAAAAGTCAAACCTTTTTCAAAATTACTCTCATGCAGATGATAAAGCGTATCGTACCTCCGATGTCAAACGAGATTATCACGCTTGTTAAAGATACCTCCCTTGCTCGAATTATTGCTTTTCAAGAGGTTATCTGGGCGGGTCAATCATTCATCAAAGGCTCAAAAGGCATCGCGGGGCAAATTTGGCCGCTGTTTTTCACCGGCGTTTATTATCTGGCATTCAGCGGCATACTCACGGCGCTTTTCAATAAAATCGAAAAGAAGCTTAGCTACTTCAAAGTGTAAGGAGGCGATATCATGTCTGTTTTAGAGGTTAAAAATATTTCAAAAAGCTTCGGCAAGACCGAGGTTCTTAAGGATATCAGTTTTTCTCTCGAAAAGGGCGAAGTGCTGAGCATTATCGGCTCTTCGGGTAGCGGAAAAACCACCATCCTTCGTTGCATCAATCAGCTTGAAACAGCAGACAGCGGATATATCGCCGTTGACGGAGAAGTATTTTTCGACGGTACTCCCGCATATAAAAATGCCGCCGAAAAGCGCAAAAAACAGCTTCTCGTCGGTTTGGTGTTCCAGAATTTTAATCTTTTTCCGCACTATAGCGTGCTTGATAACGTAACCCTTGCCGCAAAGCTCCTTGCAAAGGATAAACCGAATTACAAACGCAACTCCAAAGAAATCAACGCCGAAATAGAAGAAAAAGCTAAGGGACTGCTTGCAAAAGTCGGACTTTCTCAAAAACTGAATAATTATCCCTGCGAACTTTCGGGCGGTCAGCAACAGCGCGTATCAATTGCCCGCGCCCTAATGCTCGAACCGAAAATTCTTTTCTTCGATGAGCCGACCTCGGCGCTCGACCCTGAACTGACAGGCGAAATTCTCAAGGTAATAAAGGGACTTGCGGCAGAGCGCATGACAATGGTTATCGTCACTCACGAAATGTCGTTTGCAAAAGAGGTTTCCGACAGAGTTATTTTTATGGACGGCGGCGTTATCGTTGAGGAAGGTACTCCCGAACAGGTAATCGAAAATCCCACACAGGAACGTACAAAAGCGTTTCTCAGCCGTTTCGGCAACTGAACAACAAATAAAACAAGGCTGTCGCTCATTTGCGACAGCCCTTAATTTTTATGCGTTTACTTCTTCTTTTTCTTCCTCGGCTTCTTTGGCAACGACAGTCTCATCTTCGTAGCCGGCCTTTGCCATTGCTTCAGCCATCATTGCATGAAGTGTCTCCGTATCGGTGCCTGCTTTGACAAGCTCAAAATACTCTTCGGAGGGGATTCCTCCGACATAGCACTGCTTATACTTAACCTCAACTCCAACCTTGGCAATGATGATGTTAATCGCAAGCAGAAGCACAAGCGCTCCTATGTATACATATGCTCCGTACTGAACTGAGCCGGAAACAAACTCGGGGAATACGGAATTGATATCCGCCGCAAATTTATTGAAGAACACAACCGAAACAACGGCAAGCACGATGTCAATGCAGTTAAGAGTTATGTTTCTTACATTTCCCTTGGGTCCGCAAGCCATCGTCAAGAGGAAAAGGCTCACAATGAGAACCACCAGCGAAAGCAGAACCGTCACAAGTGAAACGGCATATCCCACAAAAGCGGAGCCAAGAAGCGACGAGCCTATCATGGTGAACAATGCGCCGAAATCAAGCGAAGAAACGAGATTGTATATCTCTATTGCATTTATCGTTTTGACAGTCTC
Source organism: uncultured Clostridium sp. (assembly GCA_964400315.1). Classification (GTDB taxonomy): domain Bacteria; phylum Bacillota; class Clostridia; order Oscillospirales; family Acutalibacteraceae; genus CAG-177. Next base: position 12,240 of record CAYNUD010000031.1, read on the forward strand.
CGGAATAAGCGGACCGTTAAATGCCACCTTGCACAACGGAAGCATGAGAGCGGCTATCGGAAGCAGCGTAAGAACTATTCTTACTATAGTGAGAGGCGAACCGACGAAAGAAGCCTTGAGTCTGTCAAGATGCTTTTGCAGCCTTGCATGCTCGGCCTCTGCGGCATCCGCTTCATTCATAAGTCTTTCTTCTCTGCCGAAATAAACAAGATTAACGCCGCAGCCGGGACAGTTGGGACGCCAATCAAAAACAGTAAGGCGACGGCCGCAATTAGGACACTTTGCCATATCTTTTCCTCCAAACACTATTTCATATCATAATATATAGTATTTTATCATATTGGGAGTGTTAAATCAATTGTAAACTATTACTAAAATGAATGGCGTTTTTTCAGCAAAATGACCATCAAATCATTCCGCCGTCGGCAGTTATAACCTGAGCGGTAACATAATCGGAATCGCTCCCCGCAAGGAACGAAACAACTCCGGCGATTTCGCTCGGCAATCCGAAGCGCCCCATGGGTATTTCTTCCGAAAATGCAGTTCTGTCCTCGGCGGTTAAATTATCGTTCATCTTGGTATCTATTGCGCCGGGAGCAACGCAGTTCACCTGAATATTGCTCGGTGCAAGTTCTCTCGCAAGTGCCTTTGTCAGGCCTATCACCGCCGCTTTCGTTGCCGAATATACGGTTTCGCAGGAGGCACCGAAAACTCCCCACATGGAAGATATATTTATAATCTTTCCGTTTTTTTGATGCACCATGTAGGGCACGGCACATTTGCAACAATTAAAAACGCCCTTGAAATTCACGCCGTTTATGTAATCGAAATCTTCTTCGGTTATATCGGTAAACAGCTTTTGCTGGGCAACGCCGGCATTATTGACAAGCACGGAAACGCCGCCGAAAACTTCGGTGGCGTTCTCAAAAACAGTATTCATTTGTTTGTAATCGGAAACATCGGCACGGCAAACCATATAATCCGCACCCTCTATCTCAAGTTGAGCGGCAAGCTCGGCAATTCCCGCTTCATCGGAATTGTAACAAGCAACAACGGCAAAGCCGTCACGGGCAAGGCGCAACGCAATGCTGCTGCCTATACCGCCCGATGCTCCGGTTATCAAAGCACATTTTTTGTTCATTTTACGCAAGTGATGAAAGGTCAAAATTTTCGCCCATGATTTTCGTCATATCAAAATAGCCCGAAGGAACTTTGATTTTTGACTTATCGACGCTCTTCTTGATTTCATTTATCTCGATTATCGTTGCACTGCCGCTTTCGGGTATGCTTTCGATTCTCTTGAGATCTCCCTTGGAATCAAAGTAATACTTTGCAACACCGCTTTCGGTATCGTAAATATCGCAGGTGTACTTGTCGCCGTTTACGGTAACCTCACCGCTCGATGAATACTTCGAAGTATCCGCAGTCATTTCACCGTTTAAGATATCCTCTGGGAAAATGTTTTCAAGGAAATCCTCCGGAACTTCAAGATAACATCTCATTGCGGGAATGATAAGGTAGAGCTTACTGTCCTTGATAATGAACGAAACCTTAAGAGCACCCTTACCCTCAACAGGCATATTCGTCTCTATGCACATATCCGTTCCGTTTCTGTATATTGTTATCGGTAAACGGGTCTTTTCGCCGTCAACCTCAAATTCCACGGTAAGTCCGAGAGTGAATTTTTCACTTGCGACAACTTCCTTGAAATCTTTGTTAAACTGCTCACGCAAAGGAGTACCGTCCGCCTCTGTAACGGGCTCGATGTCTTTCATACCGGAATCGGAAATAAGTCCGTCCGTTATGCTCAAAGCGGGCTGAGTTATATCGGCATCTATCAACTCATCAAGCGCGGTGGGATCGTTAAACGTATCAATAAACGACTGCGCCTCGGGAGAGAAAGTGTAAGAATCCGTGGTTGATGCAAGAACTCTCTTGGTCTCGAGAACAACATCGTCCTTTCCGACAGTTATAACATTGCCGAGTGAGTCAAGATAATAGTATTCCGTTTCACCGTCATCATTAACTCTCGTCTGCACGTTTCTCGTCACGCCCGAATCATCAACAATATATGCTTTGGATTCAATAACAAACATATCGGTCTTCTCAAGCTGCTTACAGGATGCAAAGCCGAAAGCCAAAACAAATACAAGCAATATGGCGATTATGTTTCTTCTCATGTATTATATTACCTCCGAATGAAGTGTATCTGCCGTACCGTGTACGGTGACATATATAGAATAGCCCATTTTGAGAATAAAATCAAGTGCAGAAATAAAATTATTATAGGAGATTTTGTTAATGAATTGTTGCAAAACTGTGACGGCAAGAATTTTTTAAATATTTTCAAAAAAAGGCTTGCAAAATCGAAATAAATACTATATAATACAATGCGTGTTGAAACGCTACTGTGGCTCAGTTGGTAGAGCAGCGCATTCGTAATGCGCAGGTCGTCGGTTCGAGTCC
>CAYNUD010000032.1:0-14074 GCA_964400315.1 uncultured Clostridium sp.
GGATACAGCAATGAAAAGCACTGCCGCCGATAAACGGCTTGTGCTCGAGCAAGCTCTCGTAAAGCTCGCTAAAGCAGGCAGGGGATGAGCAAATGGTTAAATTAAAACAAGCTGTTGTTGTTGAGGGAAAATACGATAAAATCAAGCTCTCCGGAATAATTGACGCACCGATAATTCAAACGGATGGGTTCGGCATATTCAGGGACAAGGAGCTTCAGCGGATGATTAGAACCATTGCGCAAAGGCAAGGTATAGTTGTGCTTACCGACAGCGATTCTGCCGGATTCAAAATACGCTCTTTCATCGGTTCGACGGTCGGTGCAGATAAAATAATCAACGCCTATATACCGGATATTTTCGGTAAAGAGCGGCGAAAAACCGAGCCGTCCAAGGAAGGAAAGCTCGGCGTTGAAGGAGTTTCGGAGCAAGTCATAATGCAGGCTCTTGCAAATGCGGGAGTGCTTTGCGAGTATACCGAGGAGCCGAAAAGACCGATAACAAAGCTCGACCTTTACGAATACGGATTTACAGGCAGAGAAAACAGCGCTCAAAAGAGAGAGAAGCTGTTGAAATATTACGATTTGCCATCGAGACTTACAACAAATTCTCTTGTCAAAGTGCTCAATTGCATCACAAGCTATGAGGACTTCGTAAGTGCGATTAAAGAATTTTGAAAGCAGGTGAAGGTGTGATCAGAATAGGTCACGGATACGATGTCCACCGTTTGGTGGCAGACAGAAAACTGATAATCGGGGGTGTCGAAATTCCCTATGAAAAAGGTTTGCTCGGTCATTCCGATGCGGATGTTCTTCTTCATGCCGTCAGCGACGCTCTTCTCGGCTCGGCGGCTTTCGGGGATATCGGATGTCTTTTTCCGGATACCGATGAAAAATACAAAAACGCAGACAGCTTGAAGCTCCTTTCGGAGGTTGCGGAGCTGTTGAAAAGCAAAGGAATTTCAATTGTTAACATTGATTGCACCGTAATTGCTCAAAAGCCCAAACTGCGTGAATATATTGACTCCATGCGCAGAAATATAGCGGCTGCGTGCGGTATAAGTGATGGGCTTGTCAGCGTAAAGGCAACGACAGAGGAAGGTATGGGTTTTACCGGTTCGGGAGAGGGAATAGCCGCTCATGCCGTTTGCCTTACGGATAATTAAATTTTTGTTAAATATGAAAACAACGGTTTACAACACAGATGTATTTGTGCTATAATTTTTATGCAAGAAAGAATATACACGATTTTGTTCGGTTGTAAATGAAAGGGCTACTCCGGCTATGACATTTTTAGATAATATAACGGATTTTTTTTCGAAGATACCGTCTCTGCATTTCGGGATAACCGATTTGCTCGACATTCTTCTTGTTGCGTTTGTATTGTATAACGGAATAAAACTGATAAGAGAAACAAGAGCATTTCAGCTTGTAAAAGGGCTTGTTTTGCTCGGCATCGCATATCTTGTTGTGTATCAGCTTGAAATGCAGGCAAGCTCTTATATGTTCAGGATAGTTTTCCAAAACATATTCATCATTTTGATTATTCTGTTTCAACAGGAAATTCGGCAGGTTGTCGAACGGCTGGGTAAGAGCAAGTTTTCGAGTCTCGGTCTTATACTTAAAGGCGGTCAAAGCGATATGTTTGAAACCGTCAGAGAGTCGATAATCGAGATAGCCAAAGCGGTTCAGCGAATGAGCGACAGCAAAACGGGTTCCCTTATCGTAATGGAAAAAGAGATGCTTTTGGGTGATGTGATTAAAACGGGAACCCCCGTGGATGCCCATGTTTCACATGAACTCATCGGCAATGTTTTCTTCCCGAAATCTCCGCTTCACGACGGAGCGGCGGTGGTGAGAAACGGCAGACTGCTATGTGCCGGCTGTGTTCTTCCTTTGACGAAAAGCGATGAAATATCGAGCGATTTGGGAACACGCCACAGAGCGGCAATCGGAATGAGTGAGCAAAGCGATGCGATGATAGTCGTTACCTCGGAGGAAACGGGCGTTATATCCGTTGCGTTTAAAGGTGAACTTACCCGAAATTTGTCCGAAGCACAGCTTCGCGAGATGCTTATAAACTACTTGATTGACGACCCCGAAAACCGTTTCACAGGCGGCGAGGGTTCGTTCGGCAAAATGATAAAGGGCATGAAAAAATGGAAAAGAAAGAAAAACTGAAATTAAGCGATTTGTTCTATGACAACAGATTTTTGTCGGTGTTTTCAATTGTTACAGCAATTGTGCTTTGGCTTGTTGTTGCAATGGTTTGGGCGCCGGAGAAGACCGTTACGATAAAAAACGTTCCGGTCACGATTGACTATGCCAAAATCGAAGAAACATTCGGACTAAAGCCTTTCGGCGAATCGCAGTTTTCGGTTGATATCAAGCTTACCGGAAAGCGCTATATAGTCGAATCGAGCGATATTGCCGATGATCTTATCGTCACGGCAAATACCGGCTATGTCAATTCAGTCGGAACATACAATTTGCGAATTGATGTTGCGAGCGAGCAGACCAATCCGCTTTATGAGATAACTTCATATTCTCTGAACGAGATTGAGGTGTATTTTGACTATCCTAAGGAAAAAGAATTTGTCATAGAGCCGCAGATTGAATTTAACGACCGAACGGCACCCGAGGGCTATTATGTCGGCGAATGCGTTTTCACCGATTCCAACACAGTAAAGGTATCGGGCCCCGAAAGTCAAGTTAATAAAATCGACAGGGTTGAAGCAAGGGCGCAGTCGGCCGGTATGCTTCGTCAAAGCATAACTCTCGATGCCAATCTTTCCGCTGTTACAAAGGACGGAAGCACGCCCAAATATATTACTTTCAATAAGCAAAACGACATAGTGCAGGTCACTGTTCCTATCTATAAAACGGCAATTCTGCCGGCGGAGTGCGTGTTCAGCGGGAAACCGTCGGATTATGTTGAAAACGTGCCGTTTACCGTTACGGTAAGTCCCGAGAGTGCGGAATTTGCCGTTCCCGAAGCAAAGCTTGCCGATATGACGTCGTTTGAAATAGCGACCGTTGATTTTTCTTCGCTTACTGAAGGAACAAATACCTTTTCCGTTTCGGCAACGGATATTACCGGCGGTATAGTTGTGGATGAAGATTTGGTGTTTACCGTTACGGTAGAGGTGGGCGGAATGAATACCGTTACCGTTGCGGCACCGAAAACCGTCAGCTTTGTGAATGCTCCGGACGGGGCAAAAGTCGAGCTTGTCAGCTTGAATTTTAAGGAAGTTACCGTGGTAGGCCCGCAGACATCTCTCGATATTCTGTCACAGTCGCCCTTGACCCTCAGTGCTGATCTCAGCACTGTCCAGGATGAGAGCGTCGGTGTTGTTACCGTACCCGTGACATACACCGATAACGATTGCTGGGTGTACGGTACTTATACGGCTTTAGTCAAAATTTCATAGTAAAATCAGCATTTATGATATGACCGAAGGGGAGTGTGGCTCTCTTTCGGTCATAATACTTTATTTTTAAATAAATTATTAAATTTTATAGCTATTTATAGGTTTTATATTGATTTATACAAGCTTGATGTGCTATAATATCTTGAAATATACCGAGAATTTTACCAAAAGGAGGATCAGTATGAAAAAAGCCGTTGCAATAGCGTTGCTTTTCGCGTTTTCGGCGTGTATGCTGTTTACCTCCTGCACAGATAAAAGACTGTTTTTTTCCGCAGAAGATCTCATAGTACCGCCCCTTTACTATGATGAGTACGGCGGACTTGTCGAAATGATACAAAAGGAGCTGGGTAAGGAAATTCAGCTTTGCACTCCGAGCGAGGGTAATAACCGTTCCGCGATAACCTTTGATGATATTGACGGCGACGGTACGGATGAAGCAATAGTGTTTTACCGTTCGGGAAAGGGTGAAGAAAACGCCCGAATGCACATATATGATTCAAACGGCGACGAATGGATGTCCTGCGGAGATTTCGGCGGCTACGGTCCCGAGATCGGTAGTGTAACACCGGAGGACATGGATAAGGACGGCTTAAAAGAAATTGTGGTTGTTTGGAGCGTGTCGGGTGTTGCGATGAGCAATGTGCTTTCACTCTACCGTACGGGCAGTACCGCTTCCGATTATGCCGAGGCGGCGAACGAGCTGTGTTCCGTTTCAACCCTTGCCGATATCGACAACGATTCATACAGCGAGCTGTTTTTCATTTGCTACAGCAGTGTGAACGGAATCATGCAACGGTTCGCAAGAGCCTTGAAGCTCTCATCCGGTTCGGTTGTTCTTATGGGTGAAGCAAAGGTCGATGCCAATATCAGCGGTTATGTCTCACTCAAAACCGAAAAGGCTTCCGACAGCGAGCCCTTGAGAATTTATGTTGATGCTTTGAAAGCGGGCAACGAGATGATAACGGAGCTTATCTATTGGGATAGCGAAAAATCCGTTTTGAGTACGCCGCTTTATGATGCCGTTACCGCGTCGAGTAATGCAACGCTCAGACACAAACAGATACGCTGCGCCGATATAAACAACGACGGTATAATAGATATCCCGATTCAAAAAAGTATTTTCGGAGATATGCGTAAGGCGCAGGATCCGGATTACGAAAATGTTTTTGTCACGGAATGGACGAACTATTCGGACGGAAAGCTCAAAACGGTTTGTCGCAGTGTGGTGAATACCGAGGACGGATATATGCTCGGCATTGAGGAATATGAAACGGAATATCTCGGAGCGAGATACTATCCTTCGGATAAATGTCTTATTGTTTATGACGAGAGAAGCGAAAACGACAGTGAGCTTTTTTCGGTGATTTATGTTACCGATGAACAGTGGGACAGCGAAAAGTATTCGTCATATATTAAAATCATGCAAAATGATAATGGGATATTATGTGCGTATGTTACGCAAAGTGGCATGGATGCAGGCTTTAACGAACGGAGTGTTAAAGAAAAAATATCGAAATTTCAGCAGAACGGAGGCTGAATATGAAAAGGGTTTTGATAGCCGAGGATGAGGCGGCGATAAGAGAATTCGTTGTTATCAATTTGCGCAGAGGCGGCTACGAGGTTGTCGAAGCGGAAGACGGAGCAAGGGCGCTTGAGGAGTATGAAGCGTGCGGCGGCGACATAGATGTTGCCGTGCTTGATGTTATGATGCCGAATGTTGACGGACTTGAGGTTTGTAAACGGCTTAGGCAAAAGAGCAGCAATATAGGAATCATAATGTTGACGGCGAAAACTCAGGAGATGGATAAAATTACGGGCCTTATGATGGGTGCCGACGACTATGTTACAAAGCCCTTTTCGCCGACCGAATTGGTTGCCCGTGTGGATGCGGTATACAGGCGTGTCGCGATGAATTCATCTCCCACAGTGTCCGAGAATGTTATTGAGCTCGGCGAATTCAAGCTGAATTTGAGAAACAGATCCCTTACAAAAAACGGAGTTTACATAGAACTTACGCAAGTTGAATTTCAGCTTTTGGAATACTTTTTCACAAACCCCGGCGCGGCATTGAGCCGAAGCGATATTTTGAATAAGGTCTGGGGCGGCGACTATTACGGGGAAGAAAAAATAGTCGATGTAAACGTCAGGCGGCTGAGAATGAAGATTGAGGATACCCCCTCCGTTCCGAAGCATATTGTAACGGTGTGGAGCGTTGGATACAAATGGGTCGTTTAAGCCTGTGAAAGGAGAAAACGGAAATTGAAATTCGTGGGAATAACAAAGCGCTGGTTTTTGAGCGTTGCATCAATAATCATGACAATTCTCATAATTGTTTCATTTTCCATGTTTCTTTCGTTCAGAAGTTATTATTACGGCTTTGCCGATATGACTCTTGATTCCTATTCGGCAGACGGAATGACTACGGCACTAAACCTTTACGGCGATTCGGGTTCAAACGGATTCGAGCTTGCGGCAAGAGAATATGTCGCCGGTTTTTCAGATAAAAATTCCGTTGCGGTTTGGGTTGTGGATGCTTCGGGAAAAGTCATTATTTCAAGCAGCGGATTTATGATAAACGAGAATGTCGACATGCCCGACTACATTGCGGCGATGAGCAGTGACGAGGGCACTGCAAAATGGAAGGGCAGGTTGCCTTCGGGAGAAAAAATCATGGCATCCTCGGCTATTGTCAGATATCCCGACGGAGAAACGGCGGGCGCGGTACGGTTTATGGTATCGTTAAGAGCCGTTGACGAACAGCTTTTAATAATCGCAATGACCATCTGCGTTGCCGCAATTGTCATGTTTGCCGTAATCATGATTGCAAGTATCATATTTATCCGTTCCATCGTGACGCCGGTTAAAAATGTCGGGGAAACGGCAAAGAGAATAGCCGACGGTGATTTCGAAGCTCGAATAGAGCGATATCCGTATAACGATGAGATAGGTGAGCTTTGCAGTACGATAAACGATATGGCATCGAAGCTTGCAACGACGGATACGATGAAAAATGATTTTATTTCCACTGTGTCGCATGAGCTGAGAACGCCGCTTACTGCGATAAAAGGCTGGGGAGAGACTTTGCTCCAACTCGGCAATACCGACCCCGGAATGACAGAAAGAGGCATGGGCGTAATAATCAGTGAGGCTACAAGGCTTAACGATATGGTTGAGGAGCTTCTCGATTTTTCGCGCATGAGTAGCGGAAGGATGCAACTCAAAATAGAGAAAATGGATGCTCTCGCGGAGCTTGATGAGGTCGTTTTCGCCTTTAAGGAAAGGGCGATAAAAGAGGGCATAGAGATAGTCTACAACGTTCCGAGTCTGCCCGCACCTATGACGGGCGACCCGTCGAGAATAAAGCAGGTGTTTTATAATATCCTTGACAATGCACTCAAATATTCCGACGAAGGCGGAAAGATAGTTGTCCTTGTTGAAATGGCGAATTCGGCTACGCTTGTTATATCGTTCTGCGATTACGGAAGTGGAATATCGGCACAGGATTTACCTCATGTCAAGGAAAAATTTTATAAAGCAAACACCACGGTGAGAGGCTCCGGTATAGGTTTGGCGGTTGCCGATGAAATAATAAATCTTCACAACGGAACTCTTGAAATAAGCAGTGTTTACGGCGAGGGAACAACGGTAAGAATAACGCTCCCGATTGACCCGAGCGAATATGATATACCCGAAAGGGAAGGAGAAAGCGAAGCAAATGAGCAAGAAGAACCAGAAGAAAAATGATTATGTTGCCGTGGGCGGTCAGGCTCTTATGGAGGGCATAATGATGCGCGGACCCAAGGGTACGGCGATGTCGTTGCGTTTACCGGACGGCTCGATAGAAACACAAATGAAAGAGTTTACCTCTGTTCGCAAAAAGCACAAGGCACTCAATCTACCGCTTATCAGAGGTGTGGTTTCGTTTGTTGAGTCAATGATATTCGGCTATAAGCTTCTTATGGAATCTGCCGAAAAAACTTCGCTTGATACCGAGATTGAGGATGAATCAAAGCTCGATAAATGGATAACGGAGCATTTCGGCCCCAAGATGATGGCGGTAATAGGAGCAATTTCGGCAGTGCTCGGCGTAGCTCTTGCGTTCCTGCTTTTTATGTGGATGCCGAGTTTTCTGTTTGACCTTGTCAATGAAAAAATAGCAAACGGCTCGATTACGCTGTCTCCGCTCAGAGCTGTGTTTGAGGGAATTATCCGAATTGTTATTTTTGTACTGTATATGTGGCTCACTTCAAAAATGAAAGAGATACACAGGACGTATATGTATCACGGAGCGGAGCACAAGACTATCTTTTGCTTCGAGCACGGTAAGGAGCTGACTGTTGCGAATATTCGGGAAGAGAAACGATTTCATCCCCGTTGCGGAACGAGCTTCATTTTCGTGACAATAATAATCAGCATTTTGGTTTCGGCAATTGCGGCAACGCTTTTTCCTGCACTTACCGAAACGAGACTTGTGTGGATAGCGGTAAAACTGCTTATAATGCCGCTGATAATGGGCGTAGGCTTCGAATTTATCCAGCTTGCGGGCAAATACCCCAACAAATTTACCAAAGCGCTTTCGGCTCCCGGACTGCTTATGCAACATATCACGACGGCGGAACCCGATGATGCTATAATCGAGGTTGCGATAGAAGCAATCAAGGCGGCGCTTACGGGCGAAGCACCGGAGAAGCCGACCGATAACGAAGCGGAGAATGCCGAATGACGGTGCGACATCTGCTGAATGACGGAATTGAATTTTTGAAGAATGCCGCCGTTGAAAATGCCGAAGCGGAAGCAATGTGGATGCTTGAAGCGTTGCTTGACTGCGGCAGAGCCGAGATTATTCTGAACGGCGAAAAATCGGTAAACGTAAATGATGTGCGAAAATATACGGATATGCTTTCACAACGTTCAAAAGGCAGACCCGTTCAGTACATTATCGGTTTATGGGACTTTTTCGGCAATGAGTTTTCGGTGGGGGAAGGCGTTTTGATTCCGAGACCGGAAACGGAATTGCTTGTTGAATTTGCACAGTCGTGTATGAAGGACAGCGGCGAAAAAGTCGTTTTTGACCTTTGCGCAGGAAGCGGTTGCATCGGTCTGAGCGTTGCAAAGCTGTTTCCGAAAAGCCGAGTGTATTTGATAGAAAAAAGTCCGGAAGCGTTCGAATATTTGAAAGAAAATAAAGGCAAGATGAATTGCCGAAACGCCGAGATTGTTTTAGGCGACATTTTCAGCGGCTTCAAAGCGTTTGATTTACCAAAGCCCGATATAATTCTTTCAAATCCTCCGTATATCGAGAGCGGACTGCTGTCCGAGCTCCAAAGAGAGGTGCAAACGGAGCCCTCGGAGGCGCTTGACGGAGGAATAGACGGACTTGATTTTTACCGCGCGTTGGCAAAAGATTGGTTACCGTTCGCGCAAACGGCGGCGGTTGAATGCGGAGAGGGACAGGCGCAAAGAATCGAAAAGCTCTTTTCCGATATCTTCGCTTTAACCGATATTGTTTGCGATTTTAACGGCACGGAGCGTGTCGTTACGGGAAAAGAAAGGAAATAATATGATTTTCGATATACTCAGAAACGGAATGAGCTTCAGCACTTTTGTTTCGCTAATGGCGAGAGTGTTCGTTGTGTTCTGTGTGATGCCGATACATGAATATGCTCATGCTTTTATCGCTTCAAAGCTCGGTGACGATACGGCGAGGCTCAGCGGAAGACTCACGATAAATCCCTTTGCTCATGTCGATATTTACGGTGCGCTGATGATACTCTTTGTCGGTGTCGGCTATGCAAAGCCCGTACCGGTAAATCCGAGAAACTTCAAAAACCCCAAAAAGGGTATGGCGCTTACGGCTCTTGCAGGCCCCGTATCCAATCTGATAATGGCATTTTTGTTCCTTTTGCCTTTTTACGGCATAAGCGTACTTTCAAGCGGAAGCAATGCAATGCTCGAGGCGCTGAAACTGTTTTTCTACAGTGCGGCATCAATAAATGTGGGACTTGCGGTGTTCAATCTTATACCCGTGCCGCCGCTCGACGGATCGAGAATACTGAATCTGATACTTCCGTCAAAGTATTATTTCAAAATAATGCAATACGAGCGTTATATCATTGTTGCGGTATTTGCGATTTTGTTTTTCGGATTGCTCGATACACCGCTCTCTTATGTGAACAGCGTTGTTTTGAAGCTGCTCGGAGCGGCGGCATCGCTGCCGTTTAGATTTTTGGCTTGACCTTAGCCGCAACCGATGCATCCGAGGGAGGATATTTTTTGGAAAAGATACAGTACAAGCTCGAGGTGTTCGAGGGCCCGATGGATCTGCTTCTTCAGCTTATCGGAAAGAAGAAGCTGAGCATAAACGACGTTCCGATTATGGAGATAATCGAGCAATATCTCGATTATGTTCGTCAAATGCAAGAGGAGGATTTGGACGTTTCCAGTGAATTTCTCGAAATGGCGGCAAGACTTCTCTATATAAAAACGGTCTCTCTGCTTCCCGTGCATGAAGAAGCCGAAAAGCTTGTTGAGGAGCTGAGAGGAGAGCTTACCGAATATCAGGATTGTAAGCGGGTCGCTTCTCAGCTAAAAGAAAAAAGCACGGGCTTTGATTATCTTTCAAGACCGCCCGAGGAATTCGAGGTCGATATGACCTACACTCGAATACATGAGCCGTTTGAAATATTCAAGGCATACATTGCCGCCGTGGGCAAAGGAAAGCGCCGCCTGCCGCCGCCCGTTGATGCGTTTAAGGGTATCGTTGCGACAAAAATCGTTTCCGTTGCTTCGCGAGTCAAATACATAATCGAAAGATTTACAACGAAAAAGAAACAGAGATTTTCTTCGTTTTTTGAAAATTCAGAATCTCGTTCCGAAATGGTCGCGACTTTCCTTGCGCTTCTTGCAATGGTAAAGGCAAAGCGAGTGACCGTTGAGGGGGAGGGCGAAAACATGGATGTAACACTGCTTGAAGGCGGAGAGGAGAGAATAGAATTTGACGAATGAAGAACTGCGCGCGGCGTGTGAAGCTGTTGTCTTTTCTTCGGGAGAGCCGATAGAGGCTTCAAGAATTGCACAGGCGTTGGAGGTTGACGTTGACAGCGTTACCGGAGCACTTTGGGAAATTTCGAGAATGCTTGATGAACGTAAGAGCGGTATATGCCTGCTTCGGTTGGGAAGCAAATATCAAATGTGCTCCCGAGTCGAATATGCAAAGCAGGTCAGAAGCGTGCTCGATATTAAGAAAAATGCTCCGCTTTCCGCGGCGGCACTTGAGGTTTTGGCGGTCGTTGCATATAACCAGCCCGTTACAAAGGCGTATGTTGAACAGATAAGAGGTGTCGATTGTTCGGGTGTTATCACAACGCTGTGTCAAAAAGGACTTCTTGAAGAAAAAGGCAGACTTGATTTGCCGGGCAGACCGCTTCTTTACGGAACAACGCCCGATTTTCTACGTTGTTTCTGCCTTACTTCTCTGGCTGATTTGCCCGAATTGCCCGAGAAGTCCGAGGTAACGGATATGAACGACGATGAAATAAACAACGAACAGGGCGAGCAGATACGTAATTTCTTTCAGTCGGAATAACACAAGGGAGGCTAAAGAGTGACGGCACTTTATATTATTCTCGGAATTATACTGTTTTTTCTTCTTCTGCTGTCGATAAAGGTTTCGATAACCGTTCATTACGACGATGAGCTGTACGTTTCGCTCGGATGGCTTTTCCTGAAATTCAACATACTCCCCAAAAAAGAAGAACATAAGAAAGCGAAAACGAAAAAGAAAAAGGAAAAGAAAAAAGAAGAAAAAGCGGACGAGACCGTTCCCGAACCCAAGAAAAAAAAGGATAATATGTTTATTCGTTTTTACAAAAATCGGGGTTTCGCCGGAGTTTTGCGGCTGATAAATGATGCGGCAACGGCGATAGGCGGTATGTTCAGACGAATAGGCAGAGCGTTTTTGTTTGATGAGCTGTTCGTGTCGCTGACCGTCGGGTCGGGTGATTCTGCGGATACGGCAATCAAATACGGCAAGGTTTGTTCGGCGGTATTTCCCGCAATGGGCTTTATAGTCAGCAATATGCGAGTCAAGAAATACAATACGGAGGTTAATCCCGATTTTATTTCGGGCAGTAATTCGGCAAGGTTTCATATTAAGGCGGGAGTTATCCCGATAAAACTGATAAATGCGATAGTAATTGTCGCTTTTGAACTTCTGTTTAAGGTCGTTTTAAAACTGCTTAAGCACGGCAAGGCCGTAAAAGCCGACGTTGAAAAGCAGTAAATACATAAAACAAAAAAATGAAAGGCGGAAAACAAAATGAAAGAACAGTCAGCATCCGGAATCCTCGGCACTTCAATCGAGAAAATCAAGGATTTGGTGGACGTAAGCACCATTATCGGCGAGCCCATTAAAATCAGCGAAACGCTTCAGATAATCCCTGTTTCAAAGGTCACCTACGGCTTCGCTTCGGGCGGAACGGATTTCCCCTCTAAGAGCAATGCGGAGCTCTTCGGCGGCGGTGGAGGAGCCGGTATAACTATCAGCCCCGTGGCATTCCTCGTTGTCAATAACGGCAATGTTACGGTGAAGTATATTGATGCGGCAGAGGGCTCGGTCGAAAGAGTTATCGGAATGGTTCCCGATATCGTCGATAAAGCAACGGATGTTATTTCCACTCTGAAAAACAAGGGTAAGGATCCCGTCGATACCGCAATCGAGGATTATGTAAACGGCGAGGGCATTTCGGCTGAATAATAAAACCGCACTCTTACCGCATATATTTCAGTAAAATGAGATATATGGGGTTGAGATAAGTGAAAAAACCGGTGGTTTTTCTTACGGCATTCTTTATATTTTCGGCTGTACTTTGCGTGAATGCCTCAGCGCTCGAAATTTCCGCAAAAAGTGCGGTGCTTATGTGCGCGGATAGCGGCGAAGTGCTGTATTCCAAAAATGCGAACGAACAGTTACCTATGGCAAGCACAACGAAAATCATGACGGCATTGCTTGCGATAGAGGCGGCGATGCCAGATATGGAAATAACGGTAACGCATGAAATGGTTGCCGTTGAGGGTACTTCCATGGGACTTGTCGAGGGTGACAGTGTGTCCCTGAGAGAGCTTGTTTACGGTATGCTTTTGCAATCGGGAAATGATGCGGCGCATACAACGGCGATCGTTCTCGGCGGCAGTGAAGAGAAATTTGCCGAAATGATGAACGAGCGTGCCCGAGAGATAGGAATGACAAATACAAATTTTGTCACCGCTTCGGGTCTTGATAAGGACGGTCATTGTTCCACGGCGTATGATATGGCACTTCTTGCTTGTGAGAGCATTAAAAATCGTGAATTTGCGGCGATATGTGCAAGTAAAACGGCTGTTCTCACATACGGAAATCCGCCCTATGCTCGGACGTTGCGTAATCATAATCGGCTTTTATGGAGTGATGAAAGCATTACGGGCATAAAAACGGGCTTTACCAAGAAAAGCGGCAGATGCCTTGTCAGTGCCGCCGAACGGGACGGAATAACGCTTGTTGCGGTTACTCTCAACGCTCCCGACGATTGGAACGATCATCTTTCCATGCTCGAATACGGATTTAAGCAACTTAAATCCGCTCCGATAGAATTTTCGCAAAGCGGCTTAAATGTTTCGGTTTGCGGCGGAGTGAGGGATGCGGTTGCGGTAAGAACCGTTGGCACTGCATATTGCATCGAGGGTGAAAAATGTACCGTGGAGTTTTTGATAAAACCGTTTGAATATGCTCCCGTTTACGAGGGAGACGTACTCGGAACGGCAGTGTTTTACGGTACGAACCGAGAAATCATGCGCTTGCCTCTTGTTGCTATTGAAAGCGTTGCCGTTGATGAAAGCACTGACGAGACGGAAAAAAAGGTTTTTTTCGGCGAGGTTCTGAAAAAGATTAAGGATTATATAAATAGATTCAGAGGTGAATCAATTGGCCGATAATAAAATTAGGCTGCAAAAATTTCTCTCCGAAGCCGGCGTTGCTTCAAGACGCAAGGCAGAGGATATGATAAGGGCGGGCGCCGTTAAGGTGAACGGGATTACCGCTTCAATCGGTGACAGCGTTGACCCTAAAAAGGATACAGTTACGGTCAAGGGAAAGCGAGTCAGAAAAGAAAGCAATTTACGCTATATTCTGCTCAATAAACCCAGAGGATACGTAACGACGGCGGATGACGAGCTCGGCAGAAAATGTGTAACTCAGCTTGTTTCCGATGTTAAAGAGAGAGTTTATCCCGTCGGCAGGCTCGACAGAGTTTCCGAGGGTGCGCTCATTATGACAAATGACGGCGAATTTGCAAACCTGATGATGCATCCATCGCATCATGTGCCGAAAACCTATCGTGTTACGGTACGTCCTGCCGTAACGGCTCAGCAGGTTGAGCAGTTCGAAAGCGGAATCGAGCTTGACGGCAGAATGACCCTTCCCGCACAGGTTCACATTATCTCCAAGGAAGAGGGCAGGGCTGTGCTTGAAATTGTGCTTTATGAGGGGAGAAACCGTCAGATACGTCGTATGTGCGAGGCTTTGGAACTGGAAGTTGCAAGACTTCGCCGTGTTGCGGTAGGTCCGGTAAAGCTCGGTATGTTAAAGTCGGGTCAGTGGCGTGACCTTACCCC
>CAYNUD010000033.1:0-13947 GCA_964400315.1 uncultured Clostridium sp.
CCACAAGTAATTAAAGAATGCAAGTGTTTTTTTACTTTTAAATGAATTTTTGCGAAAATTTCATCCGTCAGCTAAACTCTTCGAGATTTTCGCGCAAAAGAAGCGTTCTTGAAATGACGTTTTGCTCGGGCTCGGCCGCGAATTCGGCGAAAAGCGTATTCATAAGCAGCTCGGCATTAAGATTAACGCTGCTTCCTGCCGCAAGAACAGTCTCGATATAAACCGTGCTATCCCGTACTTCACATTCGAATTTTCTTATCATTTCGCAAAGATTTACCGTTTTAATTCCTCTTTTGCTTTTCTTTTCGGCATTGAGCGTTCCCGACTTGATTATATCCGCCGCACCGCAAGCAAAGCCCTCCGCCTCTCCGTGCGAGGAAAAGCAAGTCGTGATTTCGTATTTTGCCGCCGCTATCTCGTTCGACTTGCATTTCGGTTCGCGGGAGTCGAGAATTCTGATTCCCTCGGGCATTACGGCATTGAGCCTGCCCGTTATTTCTTCAAAAGAAAGAGTATCATCCTCGATCCGTATGTCGAGCGGCTCGCGCTTTCCCTCCTGTCCGAGCGGAAGCGGAAGCAAAAAGGTTATGTACGGATGCGGATTAAAGCCCTCGGTGTACCAAAGAGGTATATTCGCACGTCTGACTGCACGGGTAAAACAACGGTTCATGTCAAGATGTGAAGTATAAACGGCAAGTCCGCTTTTTTCAAACCATATTCTTACGGGTTTCATTGCACACGCCTCCGTTAAGTCTTGCCGCACCGCAGCCGGCACATTTTTCTCGGCACGAAGCGGTAGTTTCGCCCCTGTGCGCCTTTTCGTTTTCTTTTATAAGGAATTTCTTTGTCACGCCGTAATCCATATGATCCCACGGCAAAACCTCGTCAAATTCGCGTTTTCTTGCCGTATAGAAAAACGGGTCGATGCCGTTTTCGGCGAAACTGTCCATCCATTTTTCACGGTCAAGATGCTCTTCCCAACTATCGAATTTACAGCCTTTTCTCCACGCCGTTTCTATAACATCGCAAAGTCTTCGGTCGCCGCGTGCGAAAACGCCTTCGAGAAAGCTCGTCCACGGCACATGGCGTGAAACGCTGACCTTTCTCGTCTTGACACAGGAAATCAAATAATTTTGCTTTTCGATAAGCGTATCGGGCTTGTCCTGCGGTTCCCATTGGAACGGCGTAAACGGCTTGGGAACAAGTGAAGCCACACTTATGCTGACATTCACGCCCTTGCCCTTGGGCTTGTTTTCATTTTTATAAAATTCATCGACAACCGCCTGCGCAAGATCTGCTATTCCTTTTATATCCTCCTCGGTTTCCGTTGGCAGACCTATCATAAAATAGAGCTTAACCGCCGTCCAGCCGCCCGCAAACGCCTGAGCCGCCGTTGAAAGCACCTCCTGCTCGGTGATGTTTTTGTTTATAACATCACGCAATCTTTGAGTGCCCGCCTCGGGAGCAAAAGTAAGTCCGCTTCGGCGAACGGCATTGAGCTGTTCCATAAGCTCCTTGGGGAAATTATCCGCTCTGAGTGAGGGCAGAGCGATATTTATTTTGTTTTCGAGCATCCACGGAAGCATATTAGTTATCAGCTTTTCAAGTCCGCGGTAATCGCTCGTGCTCAGTGAACAGAGAGATATCTCGTCATAGCCCGTCTTTTCACATATGGAACGACATTGTGCTTCAACGATTTCGGGAGATTTTTCTCTGAGCGGTCTGTTGAGGAAACCGGCCTGACAAAAGCGACAGCCTCTTATACAGCCTCTGAATATTTCTACCGTCGTTCTGTCGTGAACCACCTCGAGAAACGGTACAACAAATTCGGACGGTGCGAACATTTTGTCAAGGTCGGCAACATTTCTCTTCTCCACCTTTGCAGGTGCGCCGCAAGTCGGAGTCACCGACTTCACGGTATTGTCGTCGTTATATTCAACCTCGTAAAGCGACGGAACGTACACGCCCTTTATCTGTGCGGCGGCGGCAAGAAACTCGCTCTTTGTTGCGCCCTTGGCTTTATATTCCTTAAGCAAATCTATAAGCTCGTTTGTGACCTCTTCTCCGTCGCCGGGTAGAGTTATATCAAAAAATTCCGCCATCGGCTCCGCATTACAAACGCAGGTACCTCCGGCAATGACTATCGGAGTAAGAGCGGTTCTGTCCTTTGACCTCACGGGCAGACCCGCAAGGTCAAGCATATTCAAAACATTGGTATAACTGAGCTCATATTGCATTGTGAATCCGATTAAATCAAAATCCTTTATCGCATCGCCGCTTTCGAGAGCGTAAAGCGGTATGGAATTTTTGCGCATGATTTCTTCCATATCGACATCGGGCGCAAAAACGCGTTCGCACCATGCATCCTCTCTCGCATTGACTAAAGAATAAAGGATTTTCATGCCGAGATGCGACATACCTATTTCATATGTATCGGGGAAGCAAAAAGCATATCGGATATCAATTTGCGACTTATTCTTGACAACGCTGTTAAGCTCGCCGCCCGTATATCTGCCGGGCTTTTGAACGCCGAGCAGGAATTTTTCTATTTCTTTAGGATACATAGTTCTTCTCTCCATTATAAACTTCTTGCTGTATTGTAACACATCTTTCGAAAAAAATCTACAGCTTAATAACGTCATTTTCTTTTTTATTCATCAAAACGCATACCGCAAGATACGCGGACACGCCGATAAGAGTTACATTTCCGTTCTTTATCAGCAGAATAATTCCCGCACAGCAAAGCGGAATCAGAGATACGGCGGATATCCCAAACGATATTTTTTCGGCTTTTTCGTATTCAAGCATTCCCCCTAAAAAAGTAAAAAGCAGATTCCCTCCGTCGAGCGGAGCGCACGGAAGCATGTTGAATGCACCTATTCCGAGACTTATAACCGCACACGAACGCAAAAAATCATTTCCGTGTGCGAGCAAGAAAAGCAATGCGGAAAAAATCAAATTTGCGGCAGGACCGCAAATATAAAGCAGTGCTTCTCCGTTTCGGCTTGCAAGCGTCCCGCTTCTTTCGAGCTTAATGCCGTAAAACGAAAGCTCTATGAGCGACGGCTTTTCTCCCATTGCGGTAAGGCATATCAAATGCCCCGCCTCATGAACGATGCAACAAAGCAAAGCCGCCGAACTGACTCCGCTTTCGTCAAGGATCAGTGTAAGCGTTACGGCGGCGGCAAAGGAAACGTTGATTTTCAGCCTTGTTTTTCCTATATCAGCTTTCATTTTCTTCGGGGAACAGCAAAGCTTCGGGATCGACTCTTACACCTCCTATTCTAACCTCAAAGTGCAAATGCGGACCTGTTGACCATCCCGTTGAGCCGACGAGTCCCACCGTTTCGCCCTGCCTTATTACGCTTCCCCGCTTCACATATATTTCGGAAAGGTGGCAGTAATAGGTTTCAAAAGAATCCGAATGCCGCATTAAAACATATTTCCCCCAAACATCATTTTCTCCCGTCTCTTCGATTTCTCCGTAAAAAGCCGCCGCAACGGGTGTACCCTGTGCCGCCGCAAGGTCAAGCCCCGTATGGAAGCCGTAATTGCCCGATATCGGATTGGTTCTGTAGCCGAAGCGTGAGGTTATTCTTGCGTTTTTCACCGGTATAACCGGCGACACACTGACATAGTAGGGCGCAAATGAGGTTCCGCTTGCCGCCTCGTTTCCGTCAACATCTCCGCCGCCCGAACCGTTTCCGATTTCTCCCACGGCAACGCTTTCGCCCGTTTCGTCACTCACCGTTTCAAAAACGTTCGTTGCCGTCACCGTTACATTTTCGGTCGTTTTTTCCTCCCGTATCGGCTGTGCCGCCGTTTGAGTTACGGGCTTTATCGCAAAAGACGCCGCATTTTTTATCTGCTCCCACACCTGACCGATGCTCATATTTTCGGACATTATGCCCGAATAATCGTTTTTTATCCGTTCATATGTGTTCGGGCTGAGCTTTGAAACAGCAAACACAGATACCGCAACCGCCATGCACAGTACGCATTGAAGCACAAGCAGTCTCACAAGGCTATCGGTTTTTGTTTCGGCTTTTTTGCTTTTGCGCACATTATGTTTTTCGTCCTCATCCGTAAAGCGGAATTTGTTTCTGTATTCCTCACGCCGCATCCTTGGTGAAAATGTATTTTCCATTTCGTTTTCCATATTATTCCTCCAAAACCGTTTTCGGTTAATAATATGAAAAAAAGCTCCGCCGCATTCCGAAGAATACGGCGAAGACGAAATTATGCTCAGATATCATCTCCGAGGTCGCAGGTATATATCCATTCTATTCGGTCTCCGTCACTGACGGTATAGGCACTGCTTCCGTAATTCGGGAATTTTCCGTTAACACGGTACATCCAGCCGGAGCGTGAACCGCAATCCTTTTCATAAAGCTGGTGTATTCCCTCGACATACCAATTGCCGTACCCTGCGCTGAAGCTCGCCTCATATTGAATACCCTGTGAACGGCAATACTCGCAACCGTCGGTGCATACATTTTCCGCACAGGCTCTTTTCAGGATATCAAACGCGGTTTCTCCTTCGGTAAAGCTCATTCTTACATCATGCAGAATGTATCCGTCGGAGGGCAAAAATCGCTCCTTACCGCTTTTCAGCTTATCCTTATTTTCAAGCGCCTTAACACATGAAATCGACACCGTACAGTATTTCACCGACGGCTCCGCGGTTTCGGGAACCGTAGTATATTTTTCGGTTGTTGTCGGAACAACCGTTGTTTCGCTCACGGTAAGTTTAGGCTTGCGTGTGGTAGAAGTCTTCTTTTCTGCCGTTGTTTTTTCGACGGCTTTTTTCGTCGTTTCGTTTTTTGTAAAGCGAACCGTCGTCGACTTTGCCGTATCTTTCCGCGCACTGCTTTCGGTGTGACGGCTCGTTTGCGTTAAGGAAGATTCTTCGTGCGTTTCGGTTGTGACGACTTTCTCAGAAACACTTTGTGACGACATCTCTTTCGAAATTTCGGTACTGCTTACCGTTGCCGTCTCGGAACAATTCTCTAAAGTGTTTTCCGTACACGAAGCGCAAACAAACAAAAAGGCAAATATGAGCAACAAAGCAATTGCTTTTTTCATACAGCGCCTCCGTACATACCGTACTTTATCTTCAATCTTTCAAGTTTCTCTATGAATCCCTTGCCCGTTAACGCCAATACAACTGCGGTTGTTATCGCATAAGAAGCGGTAAACGGCACTCCCGAAGCGTATATGGAAATGATTTGTTTAGGTGAAAAAGAGGTCGCCATCATCAAAACAGAGGAAATATCCACTATCAAGCCGTAAAGCACAAAGCAGAGAACTCCTCCGACAACGGAAAGTGCGATTCGGTTGTCACGGAGCCGTTTGTTTGAAAATATTATTCCCGCCACAAATCCCACTGCTCCGAGCCCGAGCATTTGGAACGGTGTAAACACTCCCTGACCGAAGATGAAATTTGATGCGAACGCCGAAACAGCGCCCGCAACAAATCCGGTCTGCGCTCCGAAGCAAGCCGCCGTTATTATCACTATCGCACACATGGGCTTAATTGTCGGCAGGGCAAAAAATGCCGCCCTCGAAGCCACCGCCGCCGCACACATTGCCGCAAGCACGGTAAGCTCCCTTGCAGAGGGCTTATTTCGTTCAAACGATACAAAAAACGGAATACACGAAGCCGCAATTATTATCGCCGCAAGAATGTAGCAATACCTTGTTCCCTCAAAAAAGTCCGCCATGGCGATTGCGGCGATTATCAGCAGTACGGTTAAAGCCGCCGAAATAATATTCAATTTAACATATTTTTTCTGCATAGCTCCGTCACATCCGCATCGGTAATACAATTTTCAAACAGTCCCCTTGACATTCTGCTTGCCGCCGTGGTATAGAAATAATTTTTACCGAAAAAGGTTCTTGCATCGGAAGCACCGAGAACCTCGCCGTCAAAAAGCATCGCACAGACGTCGGAAACGGCGGCGCAAAACTCTACGTCATGCGAAACCGTTATGACCGTTTTCCTGTTTTCTGTAAGATACCCGAAAATCTCGGCAAGACTCTGCTTAAATTCGCAGTCCATGCCCTTGGTCGGTTCGTCAAGAAGATATATTTCGGGATCGGCAATCAACAGCTTTGCAAGCGCCGCCCTCTGCTGTTCGCCGCCGCTCAAGTCGTACGGGTGTCTGTCGAGCAACTCGGTAAGCCCCGTAAGTTGCACCGCTTTCTGCATGTTTTCACCTGCAAGCTCCTTGCAAAGTGTACTTTCGGTAAAAAGAGTTTGCGGATTTTGCGGCATATATCCTATCCGTATATCGGATTTTTTTCTGTCTCTGCCGAAGAATTTGATTTTTCCGCTTTGAACGGGAAGTATGCCCGCAATCAGCTTCAGCAATGTGGATTTTCCTGCGGCATTACCGCCGAGAAGTGAAAATACACAGCCCTCGGGAATTTTCAATGTCAGCTCGTTTATGACGTTCGGACTGTCCTTTTCGTATCGGAAACAAACGCCCTTAAGCTCCGCCGCCGTTTTGTCGGAAAGCTTCGGCTTTCGGCTTATTTTCGTAAATTCGGGTTCTTTTATCAGCTCGTTGAGTCTTTGAGCCGCCTCGCGAACCGTAAGCGGAATTTTTTTGTCCGGAGTCAATTGCGAAAACACTCTTACGGGAGCCGGCATCGCAAGAGTGAGAAAACCGTTTCCGTTCCCTTTTTCGCAGAGCTCCCTCGGAGGTGCATCAAGTATTATTTCACCCTCATCCATAAGAATTATTCTGTCTGCAAGAGCAAATGCCTCTTCAAGGCGGTGCTCCGTCATAACAACGGTAACTCCGAGTTCGCGATTGATTTTTGCGACCGCGGAAATAAAGTTTCCCGCCGCCACGGGATCAAGCTGAGATACCGGTTCATCGAGAAGTAAAATTTCGGGATGGCACGCCATAACGCTCGCAAGATTTAAAAGTTGCTTTTGACCGCCCGAAAGCTCCTCGATTTTTTTATCGAATATGTCCCTCATTCCGAAATACGCCGCCATCTCGGCTGTGCGGAGGCGGATTTCGTTTTTATCTTTCCCCATGTTTTCAAGACCGAACGCCAATTCATGCCACACCTTATCGGTGACTATCTGCATTTCGGGATCCTGCATAACGAATCCGACGGCGCATGCGTTTTCCGCCGCACTCATGCCAAACGCACTTTTTCCGTTTATAAGCACCTCGCCGCACCGCTTGCCCTCCGGAGCAAGCGGTGCTTTAAGATGCCGTAAAAGAGTGGTCTTTCCGCAACCGCTTTTTCCGCAAAGCAAAATAAACTCACCCTTTTTTATGCCGAGGTTTATACCGCCGAGGGCCGTTTTCCCCGTAAGCGGATATGTAAAGGTTAAGTTTTTGAAAAGGATTTGTTCCATCTTATTTCCTCCACGGCATCATAAGCAAGCGGCATGAAGCACAGCAAGGCGTACATCACCGCCGCGATTATTCCCGTTAAATCAGGCATTCCCACATATATTATCGGATTGTACGAAGCTTCAAGCTTACCCATAACCGCTCCGACGGCAAACGCCGTGCCGCACACAAGCATAAAAGCCGTCAGCACTCCGTCCCTTACTGAAAAACGAAAGCGTGAATAGGTCTTCCTTTTTCCCGTTCCGTATCCTCTCGCTTTCATGGAATCGGCGGTATCCACGCTTTTTTCGAGTGCCCATGTCATAACACCCGAAAGCGCCTTAACCGATGTTCTCAGCTTTGCCGTTCTTTTCTTTCCTTCGCCGACCGCAAGAGCTTCGTAGGTCTCGGAAAGTCTGCGTGAATACAACGGAACGAAACGCAACACCATTAGCACAAGAAGAGCCGTATGCGGTGCGAATTTTCCGAAAATGCACATGAATTTATCCTCTGTCACAACCTCGTTCCAGCATACAAACCACAAAAGCATCGCCGCAATTGCCGTTCCTGCGGCAGCTCCGTAAGCAAAAGCCTCAAGCGTTATTCTGTTTCCGCTCGTCAATGTATAAAGCGTTGTAACGCCGTAATGACTGAATGCGCCGTTTACAAGACTCGTAATTATCACAGGTAAAATCAGCAATAACGTCGAGCGTTTTGCGCCGTAGCCGAGTCGAATCGAATATCCGAAGGCCGCCGAGACCGATATGAACAGTATGACAGGATGGGAACTCAACGCCGCAGGTATTGCGGCAAGCACAAAAAACAGTATATTTACCGCAGGGTGTCTGCGCGCAAAAGCCCCTTTCATCCCATCACCTCGCTTTTATTTGCCGAGCAGTCCTTCAAAAAAGCTCAGGAACGCTCTTAATATGCTTTTGAATATGCCGATAATTTTTTTCGTGAGCCCCTCTTCCTCTTCGGGAACGGGCTCTTTGTATTCGAGAATAAAAATCATACCCGAATCGTTTTTGTAATAAAGTCTGCCGTCTCCGTCAACCTCAATACCGCTGAGACAATATTGACCTTGAAATCCCGCAGGCGTGAACAATTCGGAAATAACGGGCTCTTCCCCGACGGTATCCCTGATAACGGAAATACCTCCGGGCGGTGAATTGTAAGTCGTGTAAACATACACACTGCCGCTTTCGGCTTCATATGCCGTGCAGACAAGCATTTCGCTTTGCGGATAGCCCTTTGCCCCAAGCGAATAAAGCTCACGCATTTCGGATATGTCGATTATCCGAACACTGCCCGAAAAGCCGCTCGACTGAACGCCGATATACGCTCGGCCGTTGTATACGCAGGGCGTTGAGGTTGATGCACCCGAGAGTTTCAACGTTTCAATTTCGCCGAATTTTCCATCCGAAACGCTCGACTTGCAGAAGTATCCCGCCTTGGTCGTGAAAACAAATTCGTTTGCTTCGCCCGTCCCCGCAATACCGCTTCGGCAGTCACCGGGAACGCCGAAAGAGTCAAGCACCTCGCCGCTTTCGCCGTCAAAGCAATAGACCGTGCATTCGGCATCGGTTTCGCCGCTTCCGTTATCGGAGCCCGTGATTATGACGCCGCCGAGTTCAATCGCCCGAGTGGCGTAAAATCCGCCCTTATGCGTAAAGCTCCACAAGAGCCGTCCGCTTGAAGCATCAACGCACACAAAATTCGCATTCACTTCCTCGTCGTTCCAAAAGCCCGTATACAGTCGCCCATTCGAAAGCAGAATTTCGGAAAGCGGCTGACCGCCGAGCTCGTCCGAAAAGCTCCAGAGCCGACTCAGGCTTTCGGCATCATATGCTTCAATCGTGCCGTCCTCGAGCGGACAAAAAACCTTTCCGTCGGCACACAGCACGGGTGTTCCGCTGAGTCCCGGGCGTTTCGCCATTTCCGCAGCGGCAACCGTTTCGCCGCTTGTCGGGTCGATTTTAAGCAGACTGTAGCCGCTCATGGTGAACAGCATATCGCCGTATATAATCGGGGTGCTCGGTGCATTCTTATAGTTCGTGCCTACGGCAACAGCCTTGACAAGGTTTGTATATTCGGCACTTGTCGGAATTTTAACATCGGTCGTTTGAGCCGAAGCATTCACAAGAAACGCCGACATCAGCACAAGAGAAAGCAAAACGGCAAAAGTGCGTGAAATTCTCTTTTTCACCGTTTCAGCCTCCGATTACCGACTGAATAAATTCGATAACCCTGCTAATCCACGAAACGGAAAGAGTTAGGGTAACGACTTCTTCCCTATCCGCGGAATTGCCCATTATATCCTTTAAGGTGAAGCCGATGTTAAGCTCCAGCTTGCCGTTATCGGAGTCGGCATTAAAATCGAGCTTTATTTTTTTGATTATGTAAAAGTTTTTCTCCGCTTCCTCCTCGGGCTCGTTCTTTTCCGAAACCGTCACTTTGCATATGTTTGAAATTGCAGGGGTCGAGGTTTTACCGTCGGAATAATCGCCACTTGTGAAGAAGTAATATTCGCCCGCCTGTGTGAAGGTGTATGATGCCTTGCCGTTTTCGTCAAGCACGGCAACTGCCTCACTGTTTTCAAAATCGCTTGTCATATTGAGTGAAAGCCCCGACATGGGAACGGTTGCGGCAGCTATAGCCTCCAAAGTCGAACAACCGTACCAAACAATGCTGTAGCCCGTAACGGTGAAGTCAACCGTGTCGCCGACGCTTACCGTTTTTTCGGCAAAGTCAAAGGATGTATAATAATCGCTCCAATAGCTGTCCTTGTATGTAAAGAACGATACCTTATCGCCGTTTGCAACCGGTGCGGTATCTGCCGCATAGCCCGTGTATGAATAATACACGTCGTTGTATATTCCGTCATTCGGCGTAGCATCATTGACCGTAAAGCCCGAACTCGAGGTTGCAACGCCGAACAGCTTTGTAATCATTCCCTTTGAAAATGCGAGATAATTTCCGCTCGTTTCCACAGTGAACGCATCGCCGTAATAAGCCTTATGCGCCGCCGTCAAAACATCAAGCACCGTCACATAATCAACGGTATTCCCGTTGTGGTCCGATTCGGAAACGGTGTAACCGTATTCCTCGGCGGTTCCGTCCGAAACGTTAATCTCGGTCGGAAAAATAACATATTTTTCGTCGTAAAAGCTTACCTCAACGTCAATACCGCCATCGCCCGCGGCAAAAGCCGTTGAAACACAGCCGAAAAGCATTGTCGCGGCAATAATCACCGAAAGAACGGCTGCCGCACTTTTTCTGAGTCTCATTTTATTCTTCCTTTCAAAATATAAGATGCGCCCTCCGCGGTTTGCGGAAAGCGCACGGTACGGCAAAACAGCCCCATATACGGAGCTGACCGTGACACCCTCCGTTTGCCCGAAGGTGCTCACAATATTAAAGCGTTCGCAGGCATTCCGACTGTAACGGCAATGGCTGTTGCGACGGATTTTCACCGCACTTTCCCCGCATAAACGCCCAATATTCGACTTTGACTGAATTTTATCACAAGAAGCCACGTTTGTCAACGCTTAACGAAAAAGCACCGAAAGCACGCAGTTTAAGGCGGGTTCGGATGCATCATTTATGCCTACAGAAACGGTCGCATATCCTTTCCGAGACGTTCTTCAAGCTCTCCTATGCTCCTTGCCATATCCTTAATCTCATCGCTTGCATCCGAATACTTATTAAGATATTTGTGAATTGACTTTATTCCCATGTCACAGCCGTCCGTCATAAGACTTGCCGCCTGTGCCGCCGTTGGATTAAACGACATTTCGGCATTTATTTTCAACCACGACATACCCTTTGCCATCGGATTCGGCTCTTTCGAATCGCCGTCCCTTCGGTCAAGCATTTTGTCCACCGTTTGAGCAAGCTCGCGGTGCTCCTGTCTGCTGTTTTTTAAAATTTTTTCAAGCTTTTCATCTTTAACATACGGTGAAAGCTCCTCAATGGATGCTATTGCCGTTTTCAAACCCGCACTGCATTCGCGCAACAGCTTATATGAATCCTCGTTTTGCATTTTTGTACGCCTCCGCATTATTCGATATTTGCTTTTATTGTTTCCCGAAGCACCGGAATTATGCGGATATAAAAAACCGCCCTAATGATGAGCGGTTGCGGCTGAAATATTCAGTCGGGCATATCGGCGAACAGCTCACCGACCTTTTCGGCAAAATATCTGCCGTTTCCGACATCGGTAAGACGGGCATTGAACGCACCGACAAGCTCTTGCGGAAGAAGAAACAAAACGCTTACGTTTTCCTCAAAAACGGTGTCCTCGACAATTCCTCCGCCCTCGGGTATAAGTGAAGCCAGTCTGCCGTAAAAATTATAGTCGCAGGTCACCTTAAGCCTGTCGCAAAGAGTACGCTTCACAATTTCGGCCGCCTGCAATGCGACGGAAGCGGAATGGGAATAAGCTCTGACAAGTCCGCCCGCTCCGAGCATAACACCTCCGAAGTAGCGCGTAACCACAACTGCGCAATCGGTTACCCCTGTTTTTTCTATAACATCAAGTGTGGGTATACCTGCCGTGCCCTGCGGTTCTCCGTCATCGGAGAAGCGTTTTACGCCGCCGTCGCGCAAAGCATAGGCATAAACATTGTGTGTTGCATCCCAATGCTTCTTTGATATTTCCGCAATAAACTCCGCTGCCTCACTAACGGTGGTAACAGGTGCGGCATACCCGATAAAACGTGATTTCTTTACAATAAATTCGTCGCTTGCACGCTTTTTTACGGTTTTATAGCAATCCATTTTCGTTCACCCCGACAATAAAGCAAAAGCGGCGCAAAATGCACCGCTCAACCTGCTTATTTGTTGTTGTTAAGATTGAAACGCTT
This sequence comes from uncultured Clostridium sp., assembly GCA_964400315.1. Taxonomy (GTDB): domain Bacteria; phylum Bacillota; class Clostridia; order Oscillospirales; family Acutalibacteraceae; genus CAG-177. The sequence goes on from CAYNUD010000033.1 coordinate 12,227, forward strand.
GTTGAAGCGATCAACACGTCCGCCGGTATCGACAAGCTTCTGCTTACCGGTAAAGAACGGATGGCACTTTGAGCAGATATCAACACGGATATTTGCCTTGGTCGAACCGGTTTCGATAACCTCACCGCAAGCACAGCGGATAGCAGTCTGTTCGTACTTAGGATGGATTCCTTCCTTCATCAATGTCACCTCTTTCGGTCTATCCAGAACATAACACATGGATTTTAGCATAAGAACGGCAAAAATGCAAGTGTTTTTTTATTTTTTTTCGTCCTAACCGTTAAAAATTCGTAAAACGACCGTTTTGCATGCCGCAAATAAGAAAAATTTTAAATATTCGCTTGACAAGTAAACGCACGTTTACAGAATCACAAAGGAGGTTTGGAACGATTGGCTCATGCAGGAAAATACATTAATTTTACGACAATTATATTGCGTAAAAAGTAATTTTGCTCTTTTTTCACTTGTCTTTAACCCAACTGCCATGTTAAAAACAGCTCGGCTTTTTGCAAAACCCCGTTAAAACGCCCATGTTTTTAAGATCTGTTTGTTTATTTTTTACAAATCATTTTGCTAACTATTGACATATTTGAAATGAGAGATATAATTAAGACAAGCATCGGCGTGACAAAACGTCACATCACGTTCGTATTCAAATATCGTGTGACGTCTTACGCCTTATTTTTTTTCGCATGATGTGACAAATTGTCACCAAACGTGTGGAAATACGACACTTGAAAAAGCTGTGAAAGGAGTGATGTAATGTACTCGGTTTTCAATGTAACTTCCTCCTCGGATTCGGGCAATATTTACGGTATCGAATACTGTGGCGAAAAACTTTTTCTTTTCGGCGAGAGTGAAGTCTCGGCAATTATTGCCGCCGCTGTTTTGAACGACAACTCGGTGGAGCCCTGTCACGCATATGACGTAATCGAAGATATTTTCTTCAATGCCCGATAACGTTAAAAACACCGAATTTACAAAAAATTCACTGCCATTTCATTGACAATTTTATTTTTTTGCGTATACTGAAATCAGATACGGACAACCGTATGAATTTAATTATTACAGGAGGAAATATCATGGCTCAAAGATTTGTGCTCAACGAAACTTCATATCACGGAAGCGGTGCCGTTGCCTGCGTTGCCGAGGAAGCAAAGGCAAGGGGCTTCCGCAAGGCTCTTGTTTGCTCCGACCCCTCCCTCGTTAAATTCGGCGTTTCGCAAAAAGTAACGGACATCCTTGATAAAGAGGGTCTTGCATATGAACTTTTCACCGATATCAAACCCAATCCGACAATCGAGAATGTTCAGGCTGGCGTCGCCGCTTTCAAGACTGCCGATGCGGATTATATCGTTGCAATAGGCGGAGGTTCATCAATGGACACCGCAAAGGCAATCGGTATAATTATCAATAATCCCGAATTTGCCGACGTTCGTTCTCTCGAAGGCGTTGCTCCCACAAAAAACGCGAGCGTTCCCATAATTGCCGTACCCACCACCGCCGGTACTGCCGCGGAGGTAACGATAAACTATGTTATCACCGATGCTCAGAACAACCGCAAAATGGTTTGCGTTGACGTTCACGATATTCCCGTTGTCGCCGTTGTCGACCCCGACATGATGTCAAGTATGCCCAAGGGTCTGACCGCCGCAACAGGTATGGATGCGCTCACCCATGCAATTGAGGGCTACATAACAAAAGGAGCATGGGAGCTTTCG
>CAYNUD010000034.1:0-13838 GCA_964400315.1 uncultured Clostridium sp.
CCACCTTGCCAAGGTGGAGGTAGCGAGTTCGAGCCTCGTCATCCGCTCCAAAAAAGCACCGACTTTGTCGGTGCTTTTTTCAACGGAATTAAATTTTTTCGGAATCCGTAAAACACGTTTCGTGTGTTGCGGAAAACAAAACCGAGTCGAGAAAGAGGATAATTATGCAAAAGCGATACATCACCGAAAAAATCCAGAATTTCCGTGACCTCGGCGGATATCCCTGTGTCGGCGGAGTTACCGCTTACGGCAGAGTGTTTCGCTGCGGAGTACCCGACGGTGCAAGCGAACGTGATATTGAGCTGATAAAATCTCTCGGTATTCGCAGGATTTTCGATTTGAGAGGCAAAAATGAATGCGACGAATATCCGAGCGGGCTTGATATATTACCCGAAATCGAGCATTTTTGCATACCTTTGCTTGAAGTCAATCCCGATACTTCAAAAGAAAAGAGTCTTACCGAGCTGTATATCTACAGTCTTACCGAAAATTCCGACCGTTTTGCAAACGTTTTGAGCCTGATAGCCGAAACCGATGCTCCGCTCATGTTCCATTGCTTCGGCGGCAAGGACAGAACGGGACTGCTTTCGGCTCTGCTTTTGGGTGCGGCGGGAGTGTGTGATGAAGATATAGTTGCGGATTATCAGGTGTCTTTCACCTATTTGCGTGAATTTTACGTTCGGAAAATCGCCGAACATTCGCCGATAGTTTGGGAGACCGATCTCTCAAAGCTCGAATCGCGACCCGAATATATGCGTAGCGTTCTTGATTTTCTTAAAAAAACTTACGGTGGAATAAACGGCTACCTTTCTCATATAGGACTCGGCGAAACGGAAATTTCCCGTCTGTCGGGCTTTTTAAAATAACAAAATACCGAAACCCGATCCGTTGCCGAATGCAGCGGGTCGGGTTTTTAAGTCGATATAGAATTAATAACCGAAGAAATCGAAAGGATTTATATATTGAACGGTGGTGGTTTCTTCGGCAATCGAACCGCTCGTATCCTCTACAAGAGTGGCTTCAACATCAAAGGTATCAACGGAATAATCACTGTTTACTCTGCAAAGAGTGAGAGTTATCTTGTCTCCGACATTGGAATTGTCTATCTTTTCGAGAAGAATATCCGCCGTCGTCAGTTCTTCGCCGTTAACCGCAATTATCATATCGTATTTTGATGCATTCGTGCCCGAAAGGGAGCTGTTTGAGGAAATTTCATTGATTATCAGCGTGCCTGCGGGAAGTCCTTTGATTTGGGCAATCATGTTGTACTGTACGCTTGCACTTACAGGATAATAGGTGATGCCGAGCATGGGTCTGTTGGGAACATAGCTGTAGGCGATGAGATCCTCGATTATTTCTTTTGCCGAGGTAATGGGAATTGCAAATCCCATACCTTCATATTCGGTGCTGGCAATTTTTTGAGAGTTTATTCCGATAACCTGACCGTATTGATTTACAAGCATACCGCCCGAATTGCCGGGGTTAATTGCGGCGGAGTGCTGTATACATTTCATAGAATAGCCGATTGAACTGCTGACGGGTCTTTGAATTGCGGAAACACTGCCATCGGTAAACGAACCGAAAAACTCAACGCCGCCGGGGTTTCCGATAGCATAAACGGGATCGCCGACCTGCAAAGCATTGGAATCGCCGAATTCAGCGGCCGTAAGTCCCGTTGCCTTTATTTTGAGAACGCCGATATCCGTTTTCTTGTCGTAGCCGACTATTTCCGCATCAAAGGTTTGACCCTCATTGGTCTGCACCTTTACGCTGACACCCGCATCGCTGATAACATGGGCACAGGTGATGATGTATGTGTGCTCGCCCGAAGAGTCAACTCCCATGACAATTCCCGAGCCTTCACCGGCCGAGGAATTGGAATTGCTCGAATAAACAACGATTCCTACATTGCTGTCCTTGAGCTTAGCATATATTTGAGTGGGAGTGAGCGCTCCCTCGATATTTGTCTGCGTGGGGCTGACGGGAGAAGAATTTATATTCAGACGGGCATCCGCATCCTTGTTGTCACGGTAGCCGTCGCTCTCGACCGTTATCTCATTTGAGGGATCCTTTGATTTTTCGTATTTGAATATCGCAGCTACGCCGGTAACAAGCGCAAACACAACGGCAATTGATATGCAGGCGACGAAAATTTTAACGCCTCTCTTACCCTTTTTGGTCTGTATCGGTGCAACCGGCGGTTGATATTGATACGGCTGTTTATATTGCTCTCGATACTGTTGCTGATATTGAAATTGCGGGCCGCTTGTTTGCTGATTTGCATTGAATTGCGGATTCGAGCCGTAATGCGGCTGTTCTTCAACCTTTGCTTCAACATGGGGAATGCCGTCATCCTCGGGAACGGTTTTTTCGGTGGGTTGAGCCTGTCCGTAGGATTGATGTTCTGTCTGTGCGGCAGTTTCTCCGTTTTCGTTGCTGTTCTCAAATTCTCTTGAAAATTCGTCCATAATAGTTGCCTCCTGTTGTTGTATACGCTCAGTTTAACGCAAGGATGTTAATTTGATTTGAACGTCGGGTAAATATTCTTTCAAAAAAATAGGTTTAATTTGTTAATTTCGAGGAATAAAGAATACAAATTCGGTATATTTATCGGGAACGCTGTTCACCGAAACCTGACCGCCGTGCAATTCAACAATTGTTTTTACAAGATAAAGACCCACACCCGCACCCTTGACATCGTAGCTACGGGATTTATCCACCTTATAAAATCTCTCAAATATTTTGCCTGTTTCTTCACTCGGTCTGCCCTTACCGCTGTTTCGGACCTTGCCTATGGTCTTTTCGGCATCGGCTTTTGAAACCGCTTCTATCCCCCCGACTTCGGGAGTGAATTTAACGGCGTTGTCGATAAGGTTGTAAACGACTTGATTTATCATGTCGCGATCGGCAAAGATTTCATTGGTGCCGAGTGTGTCGAGTCCCTTTATTTCAATGTTTTTCTTTTCGATAAGCTGTTCAAAACTGAGCAAGGTTTGGAAAATCATTTCGGAAATATCGAATTTCACGGGCTTCAGGTCAAGCTCTCCGGCTTCGATTTTACTCATATTGAGCATTCCCGTTACAAGGCGTGACAATCGTTTAACTTCGTCTGATACGATTCTCAAATATTGTTGTTCCTTTTCGGGTCCTATCGTGCCGTCAAGAATGCCGTCTATGAAGCCGCCTATGGTAGTCATGGGAGTTTTCAGCTCATGGGACACATTGGCAACAAAACTGCGACGTGACATTTCAAGCGTTGCAAGCGCCTGCGCCATGGAATTAAACGCCTCGGAAAGCTCGTCGATTTCGCTCTTTCCGAAGATTTTTGACCGCTTTACGCTGATTCTCGCGGAGAAATTTCCGTTTGCGTATTGGCGTGTGGCTACGGACATTTCACGCAAGGGCTTTGTGAGCCTGTATGAAATGATATAAGCAAAGATGAAAGCCATCGTAAAAGCGAAGAAAGATGCAATAAAAAACATTTTGAATATTGCCGCAATATACGGCGAAAGGCCGTCAACTATGGGCATTGTGGAAAAAACCGCACCGATTATTTCGCCGTCCGCGGTGAGAGGAACGCCGACAATAAAATGAATACTGCCGAGCTGACCGCCGAGATCGCTTGCCGAGCTGTATTTTTTCCCCGAAAGCACGACCTTGAGAATATCCTGCGGTATGGTATATTTGCTGTGGACAATGCAGTTGCCCGTGTAAAGTGCCATATCGGATTGCAAAACATCCTTGCAGTAAGCAACGTGACCGTCAAGTCCCGTAATGAAAACATCGGCGTTAACGGCATTTGATATTTGCAAAAGATTGTTGCATATAAGAATTACGGAGCTTCTTCCGCTCTGACCGATATAATCCGACTGCAAAACGTCTCGGGCATTTGATGCAACGTTAACGGTGTTGTCGGTAAGAAGTTCCCACTTTTCATCCATCCACAGCTTTGATACTAAAAGAAGCAGAGCTCCGCCGATAAAGACGAAGCTTGCAAGAATTATAGAAATTGTGCCTACAAAATATTTGCGAAAAAATCCGGAATATCCTGTTCGGTTTGACACGGAAATCAGTCCTTGGTTGCAAATTTATATCCGACGCTCCACACGGTTTTAAGCTCCCATTTATCGGAAACGCCCTCGAGCTTGCCTCTCAAACGCTTAACGTGAACGTCTACCGTTCTCGAATCGCCGTAATAATCAAAGCCCCAAACCTCGTCAAGAAGCTGATCTCGGGTGAAAACTCTGTTGGGATTGCTGGCAAGATGATATATAAGCTCAAGCTCTTTTGGCGGCGTGTCCACTCTCTGACCGTCAACAACAAGCTCATAGTTTGTGAGATTTATTATCAGCTTATCGTAGCGGACCTCTTTGACAGCCGTATCCGTGGTCGTTCCGCTGCGGCGAAGGACCGCTTTTACTCTTGCCATTACCTCTTTTGCATCAAAGGGCTTAACCACGTAATCGTCGGCACCCAGCTCGAACCCGAGAACCTTATCGAAGGTTTCGCCTTTGGCGGTGAGCATTATGATGGGACTGTCGGAGAATTTTCTGACCTCACGGCATACCTGCCAACCGTCCAAAACGGGAAGCATTATGTCAAGAAGCATCAAATTCGGTGAAATTTCCCGAAAGAGCTTTACGGCATCACCGCCGTTGTGAGCTATTGTAACATCATAGCCTTCTTTTTCAAGATAAAGACGTAGCAATTCGCAAATGTTATTGTCATCATCGACAACAAGTATTTTTTCCGCTGCCATAGTGACCCTCCTGTTTTATACTTTCGGAATGACCCGAATATCGTTATCCGTTGACCGCCGCAAGGCATCCTGCTGGAAAGAAAGTATTGCGCAAATAAAGCGCCTACAATACCGTACAATTAAAATTATACACTATTTTTTAACAATTCTGTGAATGAGGAAAAAATAATTTGTTACAAAATCGCGGTAATTATGAACGGAATTGCAACTTAATTATAGCGTATTTCCCTTAAACATTCAATACATTATTATAATGTGAGCAAAATCGGCAAGCTCATCGGAGCTTTTGTTCCGCAATCTCTTTTTATATTATATCAAAAATGCGGATAATACGCAAGATACAAAAAAGACCTTAGGCTTTTGCAATGCCCAAAGTCTTTTCGCCACGCAATGAATTGAATTATTTTTTCACGGAAAATCTGAAAACGGTTGTGCTCTTGAACGGCTCGCCGGCTTCATAGGTACACTGCGGAAATTCGGGAACGTTCGGAGTATTGGGATAGAACTGTGTTTCGAGGCAGAAACCCGCATGCTTAATGAGAGGTTTACCCTGCTTGCCGGGCTTTGTTCCGTCGAGGAAATTACCCGTATAAAGCTGAACGCCGCAAAGGTCGGTGAATACCTCCAAAAATCTGCCGCTTATCGGTTCATATGCCGTGATTGCCGCACCGTCACCGTCGTTGAGACAGAAATTGTGGTCGTACCCCTTGCACATAACGAGTTGAGGGTCGTCGCTCCCGATATCTCTGCCGATGGGCTTTGATTGTCTGAAATCAAATGCCGTTCCGTCAACGGGCCTGATTTCACCCGTGGGAATACTTCTTTCGTCGGTGGGAGTGTATGAATCGGCATTTATCATCAGTTCATGACCGAGAATGTCGCCGCCTCCCGCAAGATTGAAATAGGCGTGGTTTGTGAGATTTAACACGGTCTTTTGGTCACTGACGGCGTAATAATCGAGCTTGAGAGAATTATCCTCAAAGAGGGTGAATGTCACCTTAAAATCGACGTTTCCGGGGAAACCGTTTGCACCGTCGGGGCTGTGAAAGGTCATTTCGAGACTGTTATCGTCAACAATAAGAGCTTTCCAAACTGCCGTTGAAAGCTCGGAGCCGCCGTGCAAACAAGTGATTCCGTTTTCATTTTTAACGACTTGATATTTAACGCCGTCAATTGTAAATTCACCGTTTTCAAGGCGGTTTGCATATCTGCCGACGGTCATGCCCTCATAGTCGGAATACTTTTCGTGCCCCTCAATGCTGTCAAAACCGACAAGAACATCCGCAAGCTCTCCGTTTCGGTCGGGAACAAGGATTTCATTTATTGTCGCACCGTAGGTGAGAATTGTAACGGATACTCCGCTTGAATTTATTATCTTGAACGAATCGACCTGTTTGCGGTCTGCGGTAATGCCGAAATATTCTTTTACAATCATTTTAATCTCTTTTCTTTATATACTCTATACATTTTATATATGCCGCCGAACCGATGTAAGGCGACAAATACATTCTAACATCATAAAATTTTTTTGTCAATAAGTAATACGGACAAAACGCGGCATACTATCAGTAACCGCTGATTTAATCATCGGTTACCGTAACGGGCTGAAAGCTCATACAAATTTATTTCCGTAGAGGGCGGAAGAAAGGAAACGAAAAATGGAAAACAATAATCAGAAGAATCAGCAGGAACAGCAGAATCAGCAGAATCAGCAGAACCAGCAGAACAAAAAGCAGAATCAGCAGCAAAACAAGAAGGACAGAGAGAATTTCTGAATGTCCGTGAAGCACGCTTCGGCGTGCTTCTGTTACATATGTAACATTTTTGTTACTATTTTTCTCTTGATTTTACGAATTTCAAGGACTATAATATGCTCTTAAGAAAGAAGGTGTTTTCATGGACGAAAAAAAGCTTACGATGCGCGAAGAAACGGACGATCTCGGCAAGGTCATTAAAAATCTCATTGATTACGATGCAAAGCAAAGAGCAATCGTTTCCGAGTCGCTTAAAAAACGTGAAGAAGAAAAGAAAAGTCTTGCCGCTTTACGGGACGAAATAAATGCGAAATACATAAAAAAAGCGGACGAGAGGCTCGCACGTCTCGAAAAAGCGGAGAATGAGAACGCCGAAAAACTCATAAGAGCGGCAAAAGCGGCAGCGGATAAAAACATTGCGGAGTTTGACCGAATAGCCGAAAGTAAAACGGCTGAATGGGTCGAGCAACTTTATATTCGCACCTTGGAGTAAATCGGGGGAGGCGGCTGAAATAAAAAACAAATCGGCAAATGCAGTCATGACGAGAGTAAGAGCGAAATGTTCAAACCGTTTGACCGCAAAGGATTATGAAACGCTGGCGGGTTTTTCCACACTCGGAGAAGCGGCGTCGTATCTTGCCGCAAATAAAAACTACGAGACATATTTTTCGGATGTGTCGGGTCGGCGTGAAATCACAAAGGATGAATTTGAGCGGCGCATTCAGAATGCTTTTTTCGGTACGGCTAAAAAGCTGTGCGCTTCACAAAGCGAAGCGGGCAGTCACATATACCGATACCTTTCGTTGGGCATGGAGAATGATATTTTGCTCGAATACATAATAAATCTCTCACTCGGAACGCCTGAAAAAATGCTTTTGTCTGCGGCACCCGAGCTGAATACGGGTACAAAGCTCAGCTTTTCAAGGCTTTTCAAAATAACCGATGTCGGTGAGCTCGGCAGATATCTGTCAAAAACGAAGTATTCGAAGCTTGTTACGGCTCTGCCCAAAGCAAAAGGCGAAAAATTCGATATTTCCCTTATTGAAACGATGCTCAGCAAGATAAAATATTCAATCGCATTCGAGGAAATAGAGCGTTGCTACAGTGCGGAAACGGCATCTGTTTTGGAAGAAAGCATAAAAATCCGAATCGAGCTTGCGGATTTTCTGACCGTATACAGGGCAAAAAAATATTACGGCATGAGCGAGGCAAACATCAGAACGGCGCTTACGGGTTACCGCACAATGATAAATTCGGCGGCGTGGGACAGGATACTTTCCGCAAGCACGCAGGAACAGGCTCTTGAGGAGCTTTGCAAGTCGGGATATTCAAGAATAATCGAGCGATTCGGTGCTGAAAATCTTGAATTGCTCAAAGAAAAGGCGGCAGCAGTGACGGATGAGAGAATGCTGCATTTTTCCACTGACCCTGTAACGGTGCTTGCGGCTTTTCTGCGACTGTTCCGCGACGAATGCGATAATCTTATTAAAACGGTGCAAGGTATACTCTACGGTATGCCGCGCGAGGAGATAATGAAAAATCTCATAATTTCAGGAGAGGAGTGCGGATAATGGCTGTTGAAAAAATCAGACTTTTGAGCATATTGGGACCGTATGACAGCCTTGACAAAGTTATACGGGTATGCATTGAAAGCGGTTGTTTTCAGCCGGAAAGCGCATCGGGCTTCATGGGAGATTCCGAGGGCTTTTCGTATTTGAATGAAGAAAACCCGTATTCCTTTTCGCTCATGAAGATTCGTGAAATATTTTCACATTTCGGAAAAACGCCCGAATACATACGGGATTGTGATTCCGTTGACCTTGACGAGGCGAAAAGAAAAACGGATGAGCTTTACGAAACGATTAAGACCATAAACGATCATGACGAACGGGTTGATGTGAAAATCGAAGAAATACGGCGTTCGGTTGAAATGCTTTCGCATTTTGAGCATTTGGATATTGACCTTGACGATGCGTTCAACTGCGATTATATCCGCGTGCGTTTCGGAAGGCTTCCGTTTGACGGTTTCGAAAAGCTCAAAAAATACAACAAGGATATCGGCTCGATTTTTTATCCGGATTCGAGCGATGATATAGGCTATTGGGGAATGTATGTAACGCCCGTCGCGACTGCGGACGAAGCGGACAGAGTATATGCATCGCTGTTTTTTGAAAGACTGCGTTTGCCTACCTTCAGCGGAACTCCCGCCGAGACGCTGAAAGCCCTGCGTGCGGAGCTTAAAAATCTCGAAGAAAGCAAAAAGGAAATAGATGACAGCGACGACATCTATTTTGAAAAAAACACAAAAGAATTCGAGAAATACTATTCGAAAATAAAAACGTTGAACGATTTGTTCGAGGTAAGAAAATACGCCGCAAAGTATCACAGCAGCTTTTTCTTTGCGGGCTGGGTTCCGAGAAACGCAGGTAAGGAGCTTATCGACGAACTTTCGAAAATCGAGGGAGTAGAGGTTGAGGCGGCGCATCCCAAAGATGTAAAAAAGCTTACACCGCCCACCAAAATGAAGAACTCACCCTTAACTCGCGCGTTCCGCTTTTTCACGGAAATTTACGGAGTGCCCTCATATAACGAAATTGACCCTACCTCGCTTGTGGCCATTGTGTATACCCTGCTTTACGGAATTATGTTTGCGGATCTCGGTCAGGGCTTCGTGCTTGCGACTGTCGGATGGCTTATGTATAAACTCAAGGGTATGGCACTCGGCAAGGTGCTCATTCCGTGCGGTATAAGCGGAATGGTATTCGGCACGGTATTCGGAAGCGTTTTCGGAAACGAGGAATTGCTCAATCCGCTTTATTATGCTCTCGGTTTCGAGGAAAAGCCGATTGAGATAATGTCCTCCGCGTTGATGTTTATTATCGCGGCAATAGTTATCGGTGTTGCGGTTATCATCGTTTCAATGCTTTTCAACGTATTTTCGAGCATAAAGAAGCGCGATATCGGCAATGCGCTGTTCGGTCACAACGGAGTGAGCGGAATTGTGCTGTATTCCTCTTTAATACTGCTTCTTGTAAACATGTTCGCGGAGCTTGGCATAAATACAAAGACACTGGCGCTTTTCGGAATACTTCTTCCCGTACTGCTGATATTCTTCAAAGCTCCCCTCGGCAGTATCGTATGCGGCAAAAAACCCGAAAAGGAAAGCGTCTCGGATTTCATCATTGAGAATTTCTTTGAGCTGTTCGAGGTGATTCTCAGCTATATGTCAAATACGCTCAGCTTTCTGCGTGTGGGAGCGTTCGTGCTCATTCATGCCTGCATGATGATGACTTTCTCCGCGCTTTCGGAAATTGTCGGCGGCGGAATCGGCTCTGTAATCATCATGGCATTCGGAAACGTTTTCGTTATCGCATTGGAGGGTCTGTTGGTCGGCATTCAGGTTCTCAGACTTAATTTTTATGAAATATTCAGCCGTTTTTACGATGGAGACGGGGTACCTTTTACGCCCGTTACCGTCGGCGGCGAAAAATAAAACATAAGGAGTTATCAACATGTCAAACTTAACAATTGCTCTTTGCGTTATTCTTCCCATTCTTTCATTGGTGCTTGCCGTTGCCGCTTCGATTCGTTGCATGAACAAAACGCACAGCGAAAAAAAAGCGTTCGGAAAGCATATATTCGTTCTTGCGCTTGCCCTCATGATAGGCTTTACCTGCACAGCGGCGGCATATGCGGATAACGGTACCGTCGAAGCTCCCGAGGTCGGTACGGTACAGGCGGCTGAAGATGTTTCCGAAGAAGAGAACACCGACGGCGGAATTGCTCAGGGTCTCAGCTTTATCGGCGCGGCTCTTGCAATAGGTCTTGCGGCTATCGGCGCCGGCATTGCCCTTGCATCGGGCGCTCCTGCGGCAATAGGCGCGGTTGCGGAAGACCCCAAATCATTCGGTAAGGCAATGATATTCGTTGCTTTGGGCGAAGCGGTCGCAATTTACGGCTTCATAATCGCATTCCTTATGATTCTGCCCACACTTCAGTAAGATATGAAATTCAAGATGATAAGCGACAGCCGAGATGCACTTACAGGCATGCGGCTTGCCGGAGTAGAGGGCGTTTTTGCCGAGACTCGCGAGCAGGTGTGTGCTGAAATAGAAAACTGTATTTCGGATGAGAATATCGGAATAATCCTCATAACCGAGGGGCTTGCCTCGCTTTGCAAAGATACCCTTGACGGGCTGAGACTGAATATGAGCAGACCTCTTGCGGTCACAGTCCCCGGCTCAAAAGAAGATAAATGCACGGATGATATCATGCGTTGCGTTCACGAAGCGATAGGCATAAAAATCTGAACCGACAGGCGGTGGGATAATGATTCAGCAAAGCAAAATAAACGGCTTCATCAAGTCGATAACCGATGTTGCGGAGCAAAAAAAAGCAAGAATAGATGCCGAAACGAACGATATTCTTGCGAGCGAAAAACAACAGCTTGAGCTTGCCGCGAAAAAGGCGGCGGAAGATTACTACAGGGTAAAATCCGCCGGAGTGAAGTTGGCGGCGGGACGGAGGATATCCGAAAGCTCGGTGCAATACAGAAAAAAAGTCTTTGAAAGAAGAAATGAAATAGAGCGGACGGTATTTTCGGGAGTTGAAAAGAGGCTTGCCGAATTTACCCGAAGTGAAGAATATAAGGAGTTTTTGCTCGAAAGCGCACGCCGAATAAAGGCAGAATTTGACGGCGATACAATAACCTTTCTTCTCAGACCCGAGGATATAAAATATGCCGAAGCGCTGTGTGGGGAAATTGACGGCGCAAGGGTGCAGGAGGATTCGTCGGTGCGTATAGGCGGACTTCGCGCAAGAAGCGGCACCCGCCCCCTGCTTGTTGATGATACGCTTGACGGAAGATTAAAACAGCAGACACGGGCGTTTGAGGAAAATTCGGGATTGTATATCAGCGTGGGACTGTAAGAAAGGAGCGGATTATGTCCAACACTATCTTCGGAATCAACGGTCCCGTCGTCACGGTTGCCTCCAAGGATTTTTCCATGCAGGAAATGGTTTACGTGGGCAACGAAAAACTTGTCGGCGAGGTAATTTCAATTGATGAAAACCTTACGACGATTCAAGTATATGAAGTGACAACGGGATTGAAGCCGGGCGAGCCGGTCGTGGGCACGGGCAGCGCAATGTCTGTAACGCTCGGTCCGGGAATAATCAGAAACATATATGACGGCATTCAGCGCCCACTTCGCAAAATAGCGGAAAAGAGCGGTGAATTCATCGCAAGAGGCTGTACCGCCGACGGAATTGACTTTGACACACTTTGGGATGTCACGGTCACGGCAAAAAAGGGCGACCGCCTTTCGCAGGGAGAGGTATACGCAACCTGCCCCGAAACACCGTCAATAATTCATAAAATAATGGTGCCTGTGGGAATCGAGGGCACGGTTACGTTTGCCGCAGAGAGCGGCCGTTATACCGTGAATCGGAAAATTCTCGAAATCACCGATGATGCGGGGCGTGTGCATACACTGACTCTTTGCACAAAATGGCCGATAAGAACACCGAGACCGGTCGCAAAACGCTTGCCCTGTAATGTTCCGCTGATAACGGGTCAGAGAGTAATAGACACGCTTTTGCCTGTGGCTAAGGGTGGCACGGCGGCAATTCCCGGCGGCTTCGGCACGGGAAAAACCATGACACAGCATCAGCTTGCGAAGTGGTGCAATGCGGATATAATTATTTATGTCGGCTGCGGTGAAAGAGGAAACGAGATGACGCAGGTTCTCGATGAATTCGGAGAACTTATTGACCCGAGAACGGGCAAAAAGCTGACCGACAGAACAGTGCTCATTGCCAACACCTCAAATATGCCCGTTGCCGCAAGAGAGGCATCCATATATACGGGCATAACGCTTGCCGAATATTACCGAGATATGGGCTATGCCGTTGCAATGATGGCCGATTCCACCTCACGCTGGGCTGAGGCGTTGCGTGAAATATCCGGCAGACTTGAAGAAATGCCTGCCGAGGAAGGATTCCCCGCATATCTCCCCTCAAGGCTCGCCGCTTTCTATGAAAGAGCCGGTAGAGTTGAGACTCTCGGCAGCGGCGAGGGTTCGGTTACGGTCATTGGCGCCGTATCCCCGCAGGGCTCGGATTTTTCGGAACCGGTTACGCAGAATACAAAGCGTTTTACTCGCGTTTTCTGGGCACTTGACAAATCGCTTGCCTACGCAAGGCATTATCCCGCAATAAATTGGACGGACAGCTACAGCGAATATGCGGGCGAGCTTGCGGATTACTATAACGGAAACGTTGATATTTCCTTTATGGAATACAGACAACGTCTTTTGACACTTCTTCATGAGGAAAGCAAGCTCATGGAGATAGTGAAGCTCATCGGTGCGGATGTTTTGCCCGACGACCAAAGGCTTATAATCGACGTTGCAAGAGTTGTAAGAGTCGGATTTCTGCAACAAAACGCCTATCACAAGGACGATACCTATGTTCCTCTCAAAAAGCAATTCTTGATGATGAAAACGGTGCTCCGCCTTTACGAACGGGGCAAGGAGTTCACGGCGGCAGGCAAGCCGGCGGCGGAAATCGAGAGGTCGGGCATACTTGAAAAGCTTATCAAGATGAAATACGATATCCCAAACGACAGGCTCGATATGTTTGATGAATATATTGCCGAAATAGATTCCGTTATTGATGCTCTTTCGGCGAAGTAAAAAGGGTTTTAGCTATGATAAAAGAATACATCGGTCTTAACGAAATATCCGGCTCACTTGTGGTGCTTGACGGCGTTAAGAATGTGGGCTTTGAAGAGGTTGTGCAGTTTGGCATTGCCGACGGTTCACGCCGCATGGGCAGGGTCATAAAAATTGACGGAGAACGTGTTGTCGCACAAGTATTTGAAGGTACAAAGGGACTTTCCCTCACGAACACTTCAACCGTTCCTACGGGCAGACCTATGGAATTGGCTCTTTCGGGCGAGATGCTCGGCAGGGTTTTCAACGGTACCGGTAAGCCCATTGACGGCTTCGGAGAAATTTATCCCGAAAAAACCGCCGATATTAACGGTTCGGCGATAAATCCCGTATCGAGAATTTATCCGAGAAACTATATTTCAACGGGAATATCCTCTATAGACGCGCTTTCCACGCTCATACGCGGTCAAAAGTTGCCGATTTTTTCGGGATACGGCATGAAGCACAACGAGCTTGCGGTGCAAATTGTACGACAAGCAAAAATCACGGGAACCTCGGAGAATAATTTTGCAATCGTGTTTGCCGCAATGGGTGTAAAAAACGATGTTGCCGACTTTTTCCGCCGTTCGTTTGAGGAGTCGGGCGTGCTTT
>CAYNUD010000035.1:0-13788 GCA_964400315.1 uncultured Clostridium sp.
TCAACACCGAGAACCTCGCAGATTTTGTCGAGCAAATCCTGTGAGCCCTTAACGTAGCACGCCGTTCCGAGGCAAACGGAAACGTTGTATTTGCCCTTGGGTGAAAGCGCAAACTGAGCATAGAAAGTTGAAACGCCGTAAACCTTTTGAAGGGGAACATCCATTCCGTCGGCAATCATCTTTTGGACCTCGATGGGCAGATAATCGTAAATTTCCTGTGCCTTTTGCATAACATGCATCAGCATACTTTTGTCGCCCTTGCACTCGGCGATGACCGCTTTAAGCGCGGCCTCTTGCTCCGGAGTGCCGTTGAAGGGTACATTGCTAATTTTTTTGAGCATTAAGCCATTCCTCCTGAATGATTTTTTGGAAAACAATAACGGCAGTGACATTGCACAGAGTATTTGACCGCAATATCACATTCTACGATATTATAGCATATCAAATCGTGAAATGCTACTTTTTTTATATATTTTTTTAAGATTTTAATAGGAAATTTCTTTCTTTTTCGCCCATTCTTTCAATTAGGATAGGTATTTCCCTTTCCCGTTGTATTTTGGTTGACACGGCGCGGTCTTTTGTGCTATATTTAATTGAATACGAATTTGATTCGGTAATTCTATATTTTTCAGGTGGTGTGATTATGTTCTACGAAAATTGGATGTCCTGCATTAGGGACGATGCAAAAATCACGAAAATCGCGATCCCCGGCGCCCACAACGCCGGCACAAGAGGCATGATGCCCCTCGGTTGCTGTCAAAACGGCACTCTCGTCGAGCAGTTCCGCTACGGTGTCCGTAAGTTCGGTATACGTCTTAAGGCTACCAGCAGCGGTAAGCTGTTTATCGCCCACGGAATTTCAAAGGGCATAACCGCCGACGAAGCTTTCCGCGAGCTTGCACAGATAGTAAACGACTACGACGATTTCATCATTCTCGATATCCGCACCTATCCCGCTCAGGGCATAGGCCCGTTCCACTTCAAGTATCAATCCGATGCTTCGGATGTCGATAAGCTGATCGAGAAGTATTTAAGCCCCGAAAAATATGCTTTCACCGATTTCGACGATATCAAAAACGTCACGCTCGGTGATATCAGACGTTCGGGAAAAAAGTATATAATTCTCAATGCAAAGAAAGAATATAAGTACAGTTGCGACTGCCAGCTCCTTGAGCCGTGGGATCCCAAGGTTTTCGGCTTAAAGCCCGAAGCATTCGTAAAAGAAAACCTAAAATATCTTAGGGATCTCGAATCCGACGGATTCTTCTGGTTCCAATCTCAGCAGACGCCGAATTTCGGAACGGAAATCGGAATCAAAACGCCGAAAAAGCTCGATGCGATGGGCAGACCTCTTTTCCCCGCCATGATGGCTGAAATTGCGGCAGACCCTAAAATGCTCGAAAAGGTCAACATAGTTGCGGGCGACTTCATGACCCGTGATTATATGAAAACGAATGAAATTCTTGCTTTTAACCTGCTTAAAGGCGTTGTAAAAGAGGAAAAAATCGCAGAATATTCATCGGCAATAGGCAAATAAGGAGGCTCTTATGAAGCTCACTGTTCTCGGCAAATACGGCCCGTATCCCAAAGCGGGTATCGGAGCGGCAAGCGGATATCTTGTCAGTGAGAGCGGAGTTAATTTGGCTCTCGATATGGGCAGCGGCACTCTCGCACGCCTACAGACGGCAACGGATATCAAAAAGCTCGACGGAATATTCATTTCACATCTTCATTACGACCATACAAGCGACCTGCTCCCCTTGCGTTATCTGCTGGAGGATCTCAATCATACGCTCACGGTATACACAGCATATGAAGACAGCGAATGGTACCGTATACTGTTCTCGCATCCGAATCTCAACGTAGTGAATGTTGACTCTTCGAGCGTTATTAAGCTCGGAGGACTGACCCTGCGTTTTTATGACATGAATCACACCGTCCCCTGCCTTGCAATAAGGATAGAGGGTGAAAAAACGCTTGTATATACGGGTGACACAATGTATAACGACAACATTCCGGTTGCCGTAAGCGGCGCAAGCTGTGTGCTTGCCGACTGTTCAAAGCCCGACGGCTTCAACGGTCCGCATATGACCGTAAGCAGAGCGATTTCACTCCACCGTGAAACGGGTGTTCGCATTATATCCACTCACCTCAGCCCCGATTATTCGCCTGAGGAAGAATATAAAGATTTCCCCGCAATTTCCGTTGCCGAGGAAATGAAAACATATGAAATCTAAGGAGATTTAAGCTATGGCAAAGTATTCATCGGCTATCATCGGGCATGCTACGCTCGACTCAAACACCGACCATCTCGGCAACACCGTAAAAATCGTAGGCGGCGCGGTAATTTATTCTTCGGCATCGGCATATGCGCTCGGACACCGAGTTGCCGCCGTCACCAAAATTGCCGAAAAGGATTCCGACAGACTCGCATCATTCACAATTCCCGAAGAGGACATTTTCTGTCTGCCGAGTGAAAAATCCACCGACATGGTGAATATCTATCATACGGCGGATAAGGAACGCCGCACCTGCACTTGCCTTTCAAAAGGAGATCCGTTCAACGCCGAGGAGCTTCCCGACATTGATGCGGAAATATATCATCTTGCCGGTCTTGTTTTCGGCGATTTCAACGGCGAAATGATGCGTACCCTCGCCAAAAAAGCTCCCGTTGCGGTCGATGTTCAGGCAATGCTTCGTCACGTAAATGACGACGGCTCCATGTTCTTTGCCGATTGGGAGGATAAAAAAGAGTGCCTGCCGTATGTCAGCTTCCTCAAGACCGATGCCGCGGAAGCCGAAATAATGACCGGCTGTACCGACCGTAAGGAAGCCGCAAAGCATCTGTATTCATGGGGCGCAAAAGAAATTCTTATCACCCACAACACCGAGGTTCTCGCATATGACGGAAAGGATTTTTACACCTGCCCGATAAGAGCACGCAACCTCAGCGGCAGAACCGGCAGAGGTGATACGACTTTTGCCGCATACATCAACGAAAGACTTTCACATTCCGTCCCCGAATCGCTCCTTACCGCAACAGCCACCGTTTCTCTTAAAATGGAAACGCCCGGCCCCCTCAAAGGAAGCCGAGCGGATATTGAAAGATATATAGATGAATTTTATTCCGATTTGAAATAATCAATTCATCCTGAGCTCTCCGTTTCGGAGGGCTCTTTTTTATATTTACGCTGATATAGTCCGGTGTTTCTTTCCCAAAAAACGCCGTCGTTATAGCCCTGAATCGACTTATCCTCATCGGCTTTTTCGAGACGAAGCTGTGCCCATAAGCAATACTGCTCACTGAGCTCCACGCCGACGAACCGTCTGCCGAGCTTTTTTGCCGTTACGCAGGTCGAGCCCGAACCCGAGAACGGGTCAAGCACCATGTCTCCCTTTTCGGAACTTGCAAGAATGAGCTTTGCAAGGAGCTTTTCGGGCTTCTGTGTGGGGTGCGCGGTGTTTTCGGGCATTGACCAATACGGCACCGAAATATCATCCCAAAAATTCGACGGGCAGGTATCTCTGAATTTTTTACCGTCCGTTTCCGTCCAATCCTTAGGCTCACCGTCATTCTTATACGGAGCTATCACGCGCCGTCTGAGCTTAACCGCATCGAGATTAAAGGTATAACGGTCCGAAACGGTTGCAAACCATATATCCTCACAGCCGTTCTTCCAATTTTTTGCCGCTCCGCGTCCCTTTTCTCTCTGCCATGTTATTCTGTTGCGAAGCCGCAAATATTTTCCCAGTACAGCGGATATAATTCCGCTCGACTGCCAATCACAGCACACATAAACCGTTGCGGTGTCCTTGAGAAGCGGGAGCACCGCTTTGAGCCACTTTTCGGTATATTCTCCGTATTCTTCATCGCTCATTCGACTGAACTGCGTGCTCGCAAATTTCTTATCGAGATTATACGGCGGATCGGCAATCAGCAAATCAACCGATTTTTCGGGTACGGCTTTGAGCGCTTCAAGGCAATCGCCCCATATTATGCTGTTTTCCGCATATTCGCCCTGCTTGAGACAGCGGGCGAGATATTTCCCGCCCTGCTCAACAGATAAATCTATGGTCTTGTTTTTCTTTGATTTCATGTCATTTATTCGGTGTAGGTGTGCGTTCCTGCACCAATTTCATATTTTTTGCCGCCGAGAATCACCGTTGCGGTACAACTTTCGGGAACGGTAAATGTGTAAATAACAGATTCGTTTTCGGTTTTCCACTCGGAGCCGACTGTTCCGTAACGGCTCTCGATTGATGCCTTAACATAGCTGAGTCTGCCATCCGTCAACGGTTCGAAAATAACATGCTTGAATGCCGGCGCCGACTCGTCGAGCTTTATTCCCGCCGCATCGCCGTAAAGCCAATCGGCAACGCTTCCGTAAGCATAGTGATTAAACGAATTCATCGAGGTTGCCCACATTGTGCCGTCCTCTTTTATGCTGTCCCAATGCTCCCAAACCGTTGTCGCACCCATCTTGACGGGATACAGCCATGAAGGATACGCCTCTCTGAGAAGCAAGTCATAGGCGGTCTCGGTATAGCCGTTATCACTGAGAACATGAAGCAGGTAAGGCGTGCCTACAAAGCCCGTTTTGAGATGACCGCAGGACTTGACAAGAGAATTAAGCTGAGCCGCCGTTTCGGCAATGTCTGGACTTATTCCGAACTGTGCCGCCAAAATACATGCGGTCTGTGTTTCTTTTTCGGGAATGATTCTGCCGCCGTCCATATATTCTCTGCGGAATGCTTCAACGGAGCGAATACGTTTTGCCTTATATTCATCCGCATTTTCGCCGAAAAGTTCAAGGGATTTTATAAGGATTTCACTTGAATAAATGTAGAAAGCCGTTGCAATAAGCTCCTTGTCAACGCCAACGTCACAACCCTTTTCGTGGCCCTCCTCAAGATTGAGCCAATCTCCGAAATGTCTCTGACCTCTCCATATGCCGTCGCTCATGAACATTTCAATGTAGCTTATCCACTTTTTCATCGAATCAAGAGACTTTTTGATTATCTCATTGTTGCCGTAAGTCATATAAATCTGCCACGGGCACACGGTTGATGCATCGCCCCATGCCGCCGAAGAATAAACACAGGGAGCGGAAACGTCGGGAATGACGTTCGGGACCGCACCCCAAGGCATTTGCGCCGTGCGTAAATCGGCAAGCCATTTTTCGAAGAACTTTTCAACATCAAAATTATAGGACGCCGTTTTTACGAACACCTGAGCATCGCCCGTCCAACCGAAACGCTCGTCTCGCTGAGGGCAATCGGTGGGAATATCAACGAAATTGCCCTTTTGTCCCCAAATTATATTGTGAAACAGCTTGTTTACTCTTTCATCGGAGCACTCGAAATATCCCGTGCGTTTCATATCGGAATGGAGCACCACGGCTGTGAAATTTTCGGGTTTTACCTCCTCGCACCAATTTTCAAGACGTATGTATCTAAAGCCGAAAAATGTGTGCTCGGTCTTTTGAATATGCTCTTCTCCGTCACAAATAAACTCGGCTCTCGCCTTTGCCGCTCGAAGGTTATCTCGATAAAAATTTCCGTCCTTATCAAGCACCTCGGCATGGCTTATATAAACTCTGTCGCCCTTTTTGCCCTTTATCTTAAACTCAACGATACCCGTAAGATTCTGACCGAAATCAAGCACGGTTTCGCCCTTTGGAGTTGTGATAATTTCCTTGACTTCAAAGCGTTCATGAGCCGTTACCCTATCGCCGATACGGTCAATAAGAGTATCCTTTGTGTGCGGAATTTCCTGCGCCGGAAGAGGATTTCCGTCAACATAATTCGCATCGTAAACATAGCCGTCATATATACTGCTTTCCGTATATTTGCTGTTTACCGTAAGCCATGTCGAATCACTCGGGATAACTTGCACGCTTCCGTCCGAATATTCAACGGAAATCGCAAATATTGCGGCCGGCTCGCTCGCACCGAGAAACGCCGATGCCGGCTTCGGCTTCATTCCGCCGACCCATGACGGAGCCATGCCGCACCTCCAGCCGGGCGCAAGCTCCAGCTCAACGGTATTTTTCGAATCGAGCATATCTGTAATATCGTAAGTCTCGACCTGTATTCTCTCGCCGTACTCCGTCCAACCCGGCGCAAGATAAGAATCGCCGACCTTTGTTCCGTTGATATAAGCGGTATATACGCCGAGTGCCGTCGCTTCAAGTGCCGCACTTTTTATCGGTTTATCAAACGACAATGATTTTGAAAAAATCACTGCTCCGCTCGGATTGATTTTGGGGGATTTTATCCACGATGCTTCTTTTATATGCCTCATGCCGTGCCTCCTGACAGTAAATTTATAATAATATAATACTATCTGCGAAAGAAAAAATCAACGGTTTATAAAAATTTATACTTATGCTATTGAACATTTAACCGATAACTGTTAAAATAGTGGCGGAGATGATCTAATGAAAAAAACCGTTTGCATATTTTTCTGTATTGCGTTTATTATTTCTCTTTGCTCCTGCTCGGGCATTCAAAAGCTGCCCGACAATTTAACGAAAACTCAAAGCGGCTCCGATATCACCGTCACCGCAACAAAAAAATATCAGGAATTTAAGGACGAAACAGGTAAAGTAGTTTATATTGTCGACATGGAATTGCCACAGCTCGAATCGAAAAGCAACAGTTATTCCGCCGAAATCATAAACGCATCGTTGATAAGCATATTCGAAGAATATTGCGAAGCCGCCCGTTCAAACATAGAAAACGCCTCGGATTTTATGGCATCACGAAGCTCCGACAAACCTTGGTGTTTAAAGCTGCGTTGCGATGAAAGCGATGCGCGGGAAAACGTAACCTCGTTCCTGTTTCGCATGGGCTTTTCAATGTACGGCTCCGATTCGGTAGCACTCTCGTCATACAAAAGCATCGTTTTCGGAACAAAGACGGGGGAAATCAAAAATCTGCTTTCTTTCTGCGTTGAAGAAGAAAGCGTTTCCCGTGAAAAACTCATTGCAAAAATCGTCGAAAAAGCGAAACGGGAATTCTACACCGACGGCTCGATTTCCGACGAACAGCTTGAGCTTATCGCAAGCACCTTTGACCCGCAAAATTTCTGGTGTAAAGACGGCAAAATATTGTATTACGTTGACCGCGGAACGATAGTTTCCGATGAAAGCAGCTATTATGTGTGTGAACTCAGCCCGAGCGACTACAGCGGGATTCTCGATTTGAACACCTGATATAAAAATAAGCCGATCCTCAAAGGGTTCGGCTTAATTTTTTACCAAACTACGCTGACCTTTAAACCGCTGACGGTGTAGGTTACGTCATGACGGTAATGATTGTCAACGGCTTTGCAAAATGCTTCGAGCATTTCTTTGTCTTTCATAACGATATCGAACTTCATCGTAAGACTTGCGGGAAGATAAACGGTATCGCTCATCTTGAACGCGTTGAGCCACCAATGCGGCTCGGGGCCTCTGGTGAGCAAAAGCTCGTCACCGTGGTAAATATCCATCTTCATCTCTAAAAGCCCGGCGTCTCCGACTGCATTGTAATAGCTGCCGATACTGCCGCGCTCGCGGTTATATATGCCTATTTCTCCGCCGTTTGAAACAAGATAGTTACCCTTCCAAATCTGTATCATCCACTCTTTGCCGTCATAGTCAAACTTGAAACGGCGGGTGTGATAATTGAAGAACGGCGTTGAATAGCTGAAAATATCATAGAACAGGCAGAAGCCGAAATTGCGCATCCAAACGTCAACGGGTGAATACGCAAGAAGCTCCTTGACGGAATAATCATATCCGAGACCGAGCATACCGCTTTCGCCCTTACCGTAAACTTCGCCCGTATTTTCGTTAAAATAGATGGAGGAATACAGAATATCGGTACTGCCGTCCTTGTAAGTCACTTCGACAATGACCTCGTAAATATCGTTTTCTCCCTCAACGGGAATGCCTTTTACACGGCATTTGTCGATAACGCTCAGCCAAACGCCGAACCATCTTACCATATATGACTGTGCGGTTTTGCCCTCTGCGGCAAGCTCGGCACAGCGTTCGATCGACTGACGGCGCATTTCCTGCGTGTCGATATCAAAAGCTCCTACAATGAGCTGTGAATACTGATTGGTCTCGGGAAGTGAGCCGAGAATCAAATCAAGATCAAAACCCGTTTCTTCATAAACATAATCCACACTTTCTCTGAATATACCGTCAAGAGTAATATCAAAGTTTTCTTGAGGAATGAATATTTTTCCCGTCAAGATTCTTGCTACAAGATTCACCGAGCCGAGAATCTTCATGAACTGCTCGGTTGACATTGCGGGATAGCCGTTTTCCATGAGTGAGTCGCGGTAATCGCTTATACTTTTGACCTCAAAGGCTCTTTCGCTTGCCGCAAATGCCGGTGTAACAGCTCCGAAGCTAAGCACCAACGCAAGCAAAAGTGCGGCTGCTCTCGTTTTCAGTTTCATAAATGCCCTCCTGTTTTAAATCCTCTGCATATGCATTATAGGAAATTATATCATAAATATTCAATTTTTCAATATACAAAAACCAAATTTGCCTAAACACAACAGAAAAGAGCCGCCCTAAAAGGACGGCTCTGCATGTTTATATACGCTTGAAATTACTTAACAACGCTCCAAATAAGCTGCATTACTTTGTTTACCGCGCTGAAAATAAACTGGGTGCATTTCCACGTGAGCTTAATGTTGAGCTTCGAGAGAAGATTTGTAATCAGATTGTCGATGCCCTCGGCCTTGTCGGAAATATTGTCCGTGGGAGCGTTGGTATCGGTCTTTTCAACGGCAAAATTATCAACTCTCTTTGCCTCGCCGTCAATGACCTGATAAGCGTTGTAGTAGAGCTTGTCGCCGTCAACGGTTATCGAGGAGAACATCGGATAATCGCTGTTGACTATTGCCTCGGCTCTCGGGAAGAGCTTGTCGGTAGCTTCAACATCCTTCGTTGCATAAACTTTAACACCCGACGTACCGCAAATGCTGTATATCGTTCCGCAGGGGTCATGCTTCACCGTATAGGTAAGTCCGTTGTATTCTTCCTCGGTCTCTCTTACGGGAACAACCGCATTCGCTTTCATTGCATCTGTTCTGAGATATACGTGATCGTGTCCCTGAAGAACAAGATCAACGCCGAGATACGGGAGCAATGCGCTGAGCTGGCTTCTCATTCCGACGACTTCATCATCATCATAATGTGAGCCGTTCGAATAGAGAGCCTTGTGAAGAACGACTATCTTCCACTTTGCGTTACTGCCCTTAATGTCGTCTATAAGCCAGTTAAGCTGTTCGTCGCTGAGCTTGTCGTCAACAATATCGTTCGTGTTGAGAACAGTGAAATGAACGCCGTTATAATCGTATGAATAATATGTACCCGTATCCTCGTCCTGTTCGGGAACATTCGGAAGCGTAAAGTTGTTCTTGAGAACATAGCCGCTGTCCTCATGGTTGCCCGTAGTGGGCATAAAGGGCATATTCAAGAACGTATCGGTCGAATTGAAAAAGTAATTCCAATGCTTCGAGTTTGTGCCGAGGTCAACCTGATCGCCGCCCGAAACAACGAATTTAGCATCGGGATAAAGTCCCTTTGCCGCCGTAAGAACCTTGTCATAGGTCTCGTAATGGCTCGGTCTTTGTGCCTGCGGGTCGCTGAGGTAGAAGAACGTGAAGCTGCTGTCGTCACCGCTTGCGGTTTCGATAACGCCCATATCGCTCCACCAACCTTTTTCGGTATTGCCGACACGGTAGCAATATTTGGTGTCGGGTTCAAGCCCCGTAAGGGTAACGGTGTGCATTACGTATTCTGTTTCATACGGAAGAAGTCCGAATATTCCGACATCCGCACCGGGATAGCTGCGAAGCACCGACTCGCTTGACGAATAAGCCGTCACGCCATCGGGAATAATCGTTCTTCCCTCAAATGAGGGGGACGCACTGTAGGGAACAACCTCAAAATCGGTCGAAGTGAGGCTGTATTTGCTTATCCAAGTGATGTTAACCTCTGTTGAAGAATCTTCGCCGAGAGTCATAACGACATTAGCGGGAAGTCTGAAATTCTCTTTCGTTGCTTCAACTTTGACAGGACCCGTGTATGTGAGCGTAACGTTGTTGTCGCACTTCTCGTCGGGGTTGCTGTCGATTATCAACGTGCTGACCATCCATGCAATCGTGCCGCCCCAAGACTCAAATTGGCTGAATGTAAGATACTCGTCAACTACAAGAGTGTCGATTATCTCGTCAATCGAATTGTAGCCCTCGGGGACAACGGGAAGCGAAAGAACGCTGTCGATAAGATTTGTAAAGCTGTTATCACCGCCGAGAAGCGACTCGGTGATGTTTTGAAGAAGTCTGCCGAAAACATAGAATAAGGTGTTCTTCGGGAAAAGTGCGCCGGGGTTGAAATCGAGATTTGCAAGGATTTCATCCTCAACAAGGTCGTTTACGACAACCTCACGCAGAAGATTGAAGAATTCCTCGGCGGTCTTGCCGCTGTCAAAACCTTCAAGAGTATCCTTAACAAACGGGAGATCCGCTATATCCTCGTCGCCGGCATAATAGGTAAGCAAAACAGTTGTCGCAAACTGACCGAGAGTACAGCCGCCCTCATACTCGTAATTGCTGCCGAGAAGCGCGGCATTGTAGGTGCAGGGGTATTCGCTGACCTCAAAATCAAGAAGCTTGTTGAGAATTGTCTCAATCTTTTCGAGCGTAAGCTCGGGCTGATTTACATAAACCTCGTCAACCTGTGCGCCGAGGTCATTAATGAACGACATAACGTTGCCGCTGACAGTAAGAATATCCATACCGCCGAGCGAAAGTCCGTTCGTGCCCAGAGCATCAACTATGATTTCCTCAAGGTCAATGTTGCTTGCGGCAAGATACTTGATAAGTCCGCCCTCTTCTTCGATATCGGCGAAAAGATTTGTTATCATGGGACCTATCATGCCCATAACAAGTTCGCTCACATCGCCCTCACCGAAGGTTCTTTCATAAGAATGAGTGAACTTAAAGGGCTTTTCGTACGTCTCGCCGTAATCCGATACAACATTCTTGTATTCGTCGATGTCATGATTCGTGAACTCAGCGGTTATGTTTTTGCCATCGGTTGAAAAGTCGACGGTTCTGTAAGTGTTGGGATAGCCCGTAAGGGTCGGGGTGAGAATATCATAAACGGTCTCGCCGTTGTCTGAAACATGCTCGTTGATATCCGAGGAATGAAGATGTCCGGTAAATACATAATGTATTCCCGCATCCGCGTAAGCATCGGCTATCTTAATCCACTCCTGAACAACAAACGCCCAAAGAGTTGCATCCTCGATTTCCATATGGGGAATAAGATTGTGATGCTGCATGAGAATTATCTCTTTGCCGCCGTCGGTCGCCTTTTTCGCTTCGGCAAGCACCCATTCGAGCAGGTCGTCGCCGATTCTGCCGTCGGTCAAGTGCTCGTTGCCCTCTGCACCGTTATCCTCACTATACATACAACTGTCAACAACGATAAGTCTGTAAGCATCGTCGAGATCTGCGGCGTATGAAAGCATACCGCCCTTGTTGCCCGCTTTCGGGGTGAAGAAGCTGTCTGCCTTGTCAAAGCCGAGATTTGCATAAATCTCTCTGAACTGCTCGGGTGAAGTCTTTGCGGCAGGTTCCTTTACGCCGTTTTCAAAGGTGCAGGCGTTGGAATTGTTTACGTCGTGGTTGCCGTTTGTGACGAAAACGGGAATACCGCTTTCCGCCTGAAACTTTTCAAGTCTCCTTGCAAGCTCCTTGTGTGCCTCAAGCTCTCCGTCCTTCGTCATATCGCCGGGAATGAGAACATAGTTCGCACCGCTGTCGAGAGCGTTTTGAAGAATGCCGTCGAGAGCATTTTCAAGCAGGGAATTGTTCACGTCATATTCCTTGTGCTTCTGCTGAAGAAACTCCTGATAAGCCTCACCTCTGTCGCCCTTGAGCGAATCGGCATAGTAGTGGACATCGGAAAATACACCGAGTCTGATGGTTGTCTCGTCAGCGCTGGCGAGCATGGGAACGCAAGCGACAAGCATTGCGACTGCAAGGATAACGCTTATCGCCTTGAGTGAAAATTTCTTGAGGTTCATTTTCTCGCTTCCTCCGTTTGTTAAATATTTTTCAAAAGGGGTCCTACTCCCTTTATTGCCTTGGGAATACATTTGAGAATGGCTCTTACGCCGCCCTTTTCGCCGTTGAGTATCATCAGCAAGTCGCTTGCCATTCTTTCGCTGAACACTCCGCCGCTCATGCTTATGAAATCGCGGAACGGTGTCTGGAGCGCAATTGCCTGTGCAAAACCGGCGGGGACAAGTTTTTTAAGTAAGCCGTAAAGCTTTGCGCCGTTCTTCGTTCTTGAAGCGTTTTCAAAATTGTCCGTTATATCAATCGGAATATCCGTTCTCTTGACAGTGGGGGGTAATTCTCTGCCGAGTACGGTAACAAACTGTGCGGCCGGAACACTCTGAACGTCTCCGCTGTAGTAGCAGGGTGCGGTTTTCGAATAATCGGGAATATCTGTTTCGGGAGCCGTCACCGTAACTGCTTCTCTAAGCTTTATATCCGCGCTTGAAGCTCCGACAAGAACATCGAATTCTCCGCTTTCAACGCACCAATCATTTATATTTACATTATAGAACGCAAACGCTCTCTTGCAAAGCTCAAACGTAACAGTCTTTTCTTCGCCGGCCTCAAGGAATACCTTTTTGAACGCTTTAAGCTCCTTTTCGGGTCTGTAAATCGTGCTCTGCCTGTCGGAAACATAAACCTGTGCAATCTCCGCGCCCGCAACCGAACCCGTATTTTTGACCTTGAATGATACCGTAAGCTTATCCGAATCCGTCATCTGCGCTTTATCGAGTTTCAGGTCGGAATATTCAAACGTCGTGTAAGAAAGCCCGTAGCCGAAAGGATAACGAACGCCTTTGTTCGCTTTTTCATAATATCTGTAACCTATATATATGCTTTCTCTGTATTCCACGGTAGCCGGATTTCCGGGGAAATTGTTTTTTGCCGGCGTATCGTCATAGCTGAGAGGATAGGTTTCCGGAAGCTTACCGCTCGGATTGACCTTGCCGCTGAGGATATCCGCAACCGCACCGGCTCCCGCCTGTCCGCCGAGATAAGAATTCAGAAGCGCTCTTACATCTCCGTCCCACGGAAGCTCCACGGGTGAACCGCCTGCAAGAACAACAACAACATTCTTGTTTGCCTTAAGAATTTCGTTTATGAGCGCATTATGAGCCTCGGGAAGTCTCATATGCTGTCTGTCGTAGCCCTCCGCCTCATATTCGTCGGTAAGACCGACAAATACAACAGCCGTATCGCATTTTGAAGCAAGCTGTGCCGCCTGCACCGCAAGAGCCGCATTTTTCTTGGATTTCTTTGCCGAAAGCTCATAGCCCTTTGCAAATTCAACGGTATATCCCGCTTTTTGAAGCTCGTCAAGAGCGTTGTCAAGCTGTGTGGGTACTATGTGAGAGCTTCCCGCGCCTTGATATCTCGGCGTTCTCGCAAGTTCGCCGATGACCGCTATCTTTTTATCCTTTTTGATAGGAAGTATGCCGTCGTTTTTGAGCAACACCATCGACTCTGCGGCTATGCGTCTTGCAAGCGGCTGGTCGTCAAGGTCGTTGTATGCAAAGCCTTTCTTGGTTCCGTCGGCGGCTTTTTTAATGAGATTAAGTACGTTGAGCGCTCTTTCGTTCACAATCGCCTCGTCAAGAGTTCCGTTCTTTACGGCTTCGACTATTTTCTTTGTACCGGAGCCCGAGGAT
>CAYNUD010000036.1:0-13531 GCA_964400315.1 uncultured Clostridium sp.
GAGCTGTGGACCGGTGAACCCAAAAACACGGTGCGTGACGGTGCTCCCGAGGCATTTAAAAAAGCCCGAGAGCTTGCGCTTGACGGCAAATTGCATGAAGCCCAAAGCATCCTTGAAAATGATTTTAACAGTGTGTGGAGTCAGGCATATATGCCTTTGGGTGATCTTGAAATAAGCTTTTCTCTCAAGGGAAGAATCAAGGACTACAGGCGTACACTTGACTTAGAGCGTGCCGTTACTACGGTTGAATTCAACTGCGGCGGCATTTTGTATAAGCGCGAATATTTTGCCTCATTCCCCTCAAAAGCGATTGCGGCAAAACTTACCTGCGACGGACGTATGAATTTCACTGTTTCGCTGACTTCAAAGCTGCGTTCAAACAATAAAATCGAAAACGGAATACTTTATCTTGACGGCGAATGCCCCGGAGAAAACAACGTCAACAACGAATCAAGCAAATACGCATATTTTGATGCTCCCGAGCTTCGCGGCATACAGTTCAGAGCCGGTGTAAAAATCGAGACAAACGGAGAAATATCGGAATACGAAAATACATTGCAGGTCAAAAACGCCGAATACGCCTATCTTTATTTTACGGCGGAAACGAGCTTCAACGGCTTTAACCGCCATGCGTATTCCGACGGCAAGGAATATATTTTCCCCTGCGTTTCAAGGCTTTCGGCTTTAACGGATTACGAGAGCATTTTTGCTGAGCATTTAAAGGACTACTCCGAGCTGTACGGCAGAGTGCATCTTGATATCGGCGACGGAAAGGATTTGCCGACCGACAAAAGACTTCTTGCGTTTAAACATGACAAGAACGACAACGGGCTTATTACGCTTGTTTACAATTACGGCAGATATCTTTTGATTTCTTCATCACGTCCCGATTCACAACCCGCAACTCTACAAGGCATTTGGAATGATAAGATCATGCCCCCGTGGCATTCAAATTACACGGTAAACATCAATACCGAAATGAATTATTGGCCTGCGTTAATGTGCCGCATGCCCGAGGTTAATCTTCCTTTGGTGCAAATGATTCGTGAGCTTTCGGTTGCCGGCAGAAAAACAGCCCGCGAGCAATACGGTGCACAGGGCTGGGTATCTCATCATAATGTTGACCTTTGGCGACTTACAACGCCCGTTAGCGGAAGTGCTCAGTGGGCGTTTTGGCACGGCTCTTCGGGCTGGCTTTGCGAACACCTTTTTGACCATTACGAATATACCGCCGATAAAGCTTTTTTGCGTGACACGGCATATCCGATAATGAAAGAAGCGGCTGAATTTTACCTTTCTCTTTTAACCGAACACGACGGACGGCTCATTTTAGCTCCGGGTACTTCACCAGAAAATTCTTTTCTGTATCAAGGCAAGGCATGCTGTGTGGGCAAATATTCCGAAATGTCCATGTCGATTGCCCGTGAGCTTTTCGGCAACTGTATAAAGAGCTGTGAAATTCTTGAGGCGGATTCGAAATTTGCCGATATTCTGCGTGATACTCTACTAAAAATACAACAACCGAAAATCGGAAGTAAGGGACAGCTTCTTGAATTTGATGACGATTATGAGGAGACAGAACCGCACCATCGCCATTGCTCACATCTTTATGCGCTTCATCCCGCTCATGCTATTACTCCCGACGGAACGCCCGAGCTTGCCGCCGCCTGCAAAAAAACACTTGAACGTAGAGGCGATAACGGAACAGGCTGGAGTCTCGGTTGGAAAATCAACTTTTGGGCAAGATTGTTTGACGGTGATCATGCTTTAAAACTGATTCAAATGCAATTACGACCGGTCAAAAGTATCGGCTTCAATTACACCAACGGCGGCGGAACATACGAGAATCTTTTTGATGCCCATCCTCCGTTCCAAATTGACGGCAATTTCGGTTTTGTAAGCGGAATAACGGAAATGCTTATGCAAAGCCGTGACAACCGCATATATCTTCTCCCCGCCCTGCCCCGCAAATGGAAAAAAGGCAGTGTTTCGGGTCTTCTCGCAAGAGGAAACGTAATTGTCGATATTTCATGGAATGACGGTCAAATCACCGAATACAGCCTTGAGGGAAACGGCGATTTTACGGTTATTTATGAAGGAAAGGAAAAATCCGTATCTCTCGGAAACGAGAAAATCACGGTTAAGCTTTGATATGAAATTCGACCTTTATGATTTTGACAAAACCGTATATCCGTATGATTCCGAAACGGTATTTCTCTTTCACTGCCTTTTGCACAAACCGTGGCTACTTGTTCTTGCTCCGTGGCTCTTGCTCAATTTAATTTTGTTTTTTCTCGGCTTCGGTGACAAGTACAAAGGAAAATGCTTCACCTTTTTGCGTTTTATTGATGCGGACAAGGAAGCCGAACGCTTTTGGGGAAAACAAGAAAAGCGAATATATCCGTTCTTTCTCCCCGAAAACCGAGAACGACCCGTTACGGTTTGCTCGGCTTCTCCGGAATTTCTTTTACGTCCCCTTTGCGAAAAATATCAGGTTCACACATTGATAGCGACAAAAATGGACAAGCATACCGGTAAAATTGACGGCAGAAACTGCAAAGACAAGCAAAAACCCCTGCGTATTGCAGAGGTATTGCCAAATGCCGAATTTGTAAACGTATACTCGGATTCTCTGAAAAACGATATACATATCTTTAAATTGGGTCAACGCTGTTTTCACGCAAAAAAAGGTGTTTTAACGGAAATGACGGTTGAAGAAATAGAAAAGCGCATATAAAGCAAAGGCATCCGCACGATAAAATGCGGATGCTTTTTATATACAGTACATATTCATATCCCAGCACGGAATGTAAGGATGACGGCGAATGTAAAACTTATATTTCGGATTGATTTCTTTCACAAGAAGCGGCAGTGTGAAAATATCCTCACTTCGGTGATACAGTGCGATATTGAGTCTTGGCCTATATCTTTTTAAGGTCTTCTCCGCACCGCGCAAAGCCGCCGCTTCGCCGCCCTCGACATCCATTTTTATATATGTGAATCCTCTTTCGGCGGAGAGAGTATCTACCGTTATGCATTCCGTAGGTTTGCCGTTTTTGCAAACACACGATTGTCTGCCCGCCGCACCGGTAAACAGCACGGTACCGTCAACATCGGATACCGCTTTTTTATACAAATATACATTATTCATACCGTCGATATGCTCTTTCAGCTTTTTGAAAGTCTTTTCATCGGGTTCACGTGCCGTTATACTTGAATATAAGCCTTCGGAATACTTCAAAAGCTCATCGACCGTATCGCCTCTATATGCGCCGAGGTCAAGAAAATCCTCGTTTTTTCTCGGCTTAAAAAAGCCATTAAACGCTTCATCCTTCTCTGTGGTTATGCTCTTAAGCACGCTAAGCTCGCCGCCGAACATAAAATCAACGCATGATGCAAAGATATTTTTTGAATCCTCCTCAAACAGAGAATATGCTTCATAAAGGGCGGCTTCGTTTCTCTTCAAAAAATCTCTTGTGAATATTTCTTCTCCGTACACAGGAACAACCGGTACTATTACTCTGTAATTCTTTTCGAGAGAATAAATGTGCTCCGTTACCTCGGGAATGCAACTTGCGAATGCAACGGCAATGATAAAATCACCGTCAAATTCGGCAAGTCTTTTAACCTTAAAGCCCCTAAAAAGCTGTCCACGCACAAAATCGTCACTTGCCGTCACACCCTTTATTTTTATCCCGAGACGGTAAAACTCATCAATCACCTTATCCGCGCCGTTTCCCGTACCGTATACGACAACCTCCTTGCCGCTTTCGGCAATTTTCTCCCAAGAAGACAGTTTTTCTTTCATAAAATCAAACATCGGCTCACCTCTTTTGATTAAAAACTTTATCATATCGGGAACGATAAGTCAAATATTTATTGCAGTCAGCGAAAGAATGTGTTATATTATTTTCAGATATTATTGTAAGGAGGTCTTTTCTTGCACGAGCTCAGAAAAAGACAAGTACATCTCGATTTTCATACAAACGGCACCCTGCCCGTAGGCAAAAACTTCAGCAAGGAGCAATTTCAGTCTGCTTTAAAAGCAGGTCATGTCGATTCGATAACCGTTTTTTCAAAGTGCCACCACGGTTATTCCTATCACCCCACTGCAGTCAACGAAATGCACCCCGGTCTTGATTTTGATTTACTCGGTGCACAGCTTGAAGCCTGCAAAGAAATCGGTGTGCGTGCTCCCGTGTATATTTCGGCGGGTCTTGACGAAAAAGAGGTTCCCCGTCATCCCGAATGGCATCATCATTGGTCGCCCGATCCGACAGAGCATGAAAAAGAGCTTAATCTCGTACATTTCCATTATCTTTGCTTCAACACGAGCTACCTTGACTTCCTTTGCGCTCAAATCGAAGAAGTTATGCAAAAGTACAATCCCTGCGGAATCTTTCTTGACATCGTTTCTCCGAGAGTATGTTACTGCGACAAGTGTCTTGCGGATATGAAAGCTCTCGGACTTGATGTAAACAGCCCTGAGGACAGAGAAAAATTCTCAATGATGACCTTTAACAAATATACTGCCGCTACAAATGCCGCAATAAGAAAATACAGCGACACCGCAACTATTTTTCATAATGCCGGTCACATTCCGAAAGGCGGCTACGACCTTATCGACTGCAACACTCATCTCGAACTTGAAAGTCTGCCTACAGGCGGTTGGGGCTATGACCATTTTCCGCTTTCCGCCGCTTATGTACGCACACTCAAGGACTATGACTTTATCGGTATGACCGGCAAGTTCCACAACGCTTGGGGCGAATTCGGCGGATTTAAGCATCCCAATGCCCTTATATATGAAACTTCACTGAGCGTTGCAAACGGCGGCGGCTGCTCGGTCGGCGACCAAATGCATCCGCTCGGTGAAATGAATATGTCAACCTACAAGCTTATTGGCAAGGCTTATTCTCTCATCGAGCAGAAAGAGCCGTGGCTCAACGGCGCGGTAAACAAAGCCGATATCGCCGTTTTAAGCGCAGAAGCCATAGTTTCCCGAGCTAAGGGAGAATCAAGTGATGTAGGCGCTAACAGAATGCTTCTTGAAACTCACCGTCTTTACAATTTCGTAGATGCTAATGCCGATCTCACGCCCTATAAACTATTGGTACTCCCCGATATGGCGAATATTCCCGATGCCGTAATCGAGAAAGTCAAGGCATTCGCGGCCAACGGCGGCAAAGTTATCGCAAGCGGCGAGGCTCTTGTCAAGAACGGAAAATTTTTCCTTGATATCGGTGCCGAATACAAGGGCAAAAACGAATTTGAGCCTACATATTTCATACCCGAATTTGATACCGTCGACGGTACTACCCAATATGTTATGAAAGCTCATTCCTATCTGTTTGACGCAATAGACTGCGAGGTTGTCGGCAACGTTCAAAACCCGTATTTCAACAGAACTCTTGAGCACTACTGCTCACACCAGCACGCACCCAACAATCCCGATGTTCAGCTTCCCGCCGTTGCGGTCAAGGGCAATATCGCCTATATCGGTTGGGATATTTTCAGGGCATATGCAACCGAAGGCCATCTGATATTTAAAGAAATTTTCGCATATCTTGTTGAAAAGCTGCTCGGCAACGATGCGAGCGTAAGAGTTTCTCTGCCCGACCGAGGAATAGTTACCCTTACCCGTCAAGCCGACAAAGGTCGCAGTATTCTTCATCTCTTGTTTGCGCACACCACCGTAAGAGGCAAAAGTACCGAGGTTATCGAGGATACAGTTCCGCTTTATAATACAATCTGTGCCGTCAAGACAGAAAAGGCTCCGTGCGAAGTCACACTTGAACCACTGGGAGAGAGTATTCCGTTTGAATATTCGGACGGCTTCACACACTTTACCGTGCCAAAAATTGATATTCACGCAATGGTTTGCATTAAAGATTAGTGTGATACGCAAAATCCCCGCCGTATTTTCGACGGCGGGGAAATTTTATACTCAGAATCTTGAAACTACATCGGCAAAGGCATCCGCAATTGCCTTTTGTGCTCCGAAGCCCATTGAATTTGTTTCGTGATAATGATTCTTTCCGAATCTGTCCTTATATCCGTTAAGGTACGGCTGTGTCGGATTGAGAATAAAATCATTGGGAGGAACGACATAGCCCGTCATATCATTGGTTACGCCGAAAGATATCAGCTCACTGTCGCCGGCAATCTCCGCAAGCGGGGTGGGATTTATCTCGGGCCCCTTACCCGTTGCGGATTCCTCGGAGGAATGATATTTTCCGTATACCGTATCAACAAAGTTTTCACCCGGTAAAAGCAATAATTTTTGGTCTCCGAAAGTCATATAAGTCATTTCCGTCATCATTTGAATGCCGGTATCGCTGTCCTTACAGGCATATGCCTTAAAGCTCATTACATGACGAAGCGCAAGAAGGGTTAAAACATAGTTGCCGACGGGAAGATAAAACGGCTGCTGAATATACTTAATCTTCGCTTCAAGCTCACGGTCGTTTGTAATGCTTTGTGCAGCATTCGCAAACATTTCGCCTTGAAGCTTAACACAGTTTACTCTGTCCTCTTCATCAAGAGTTGCAGCATCCATACCGCCTATTGCTCCGACACAGAAAAGTACGTTTGCGCCGGTATCTGCAAATATTTTTTCACGCATAAAGTAGGGGTATTCACCGCTGAGCATACGGTTTCCGCCGCCGAGCGAATTGGGGTGAGCGCCTATGTTCATTATCCAAATTTCCGCAGAGCCGTCCTCGGGAGCAAAACGCAGACGCGTCAGCACCTCATGCTTATCAACGAATTCCCTTTTTCCGAGCAGTCCGCCCTCAATGGAAATTCTGCCTGAATAGAGCTTTCCTCTCTTTCTTGAAGCATACGCTTCTTCGGCGACCTTAACGGCGTTATTCATAAGCATTTCCATATATTCGGGGTCCTTGCCGTCAGAGGGAATGCTGACAAGATTAGGCTTGCCCCAGTAGCCGAGAGTATCAATACCGGAATGACTGTGCGTACTGCTTATGTTGATACATTTACATCCCTTAATTTTATCGGATGCCATTATCATTGAACGAATTTTGTTTACCTCAATTCTTGTCATGCCGACTATATCGGCACTCAGCCAGAGCATACCCTCATCTCCGCCGCAGTCAATCCAAACGGCGCTTATGTATACGGGGGAAAGAACACCCTCCATCTTATGACCGGAACCGTGACCCGCTATCCAATAGGTTCTGCCGTCAAGTTTCGGCATAATTTCCGCTCTTGAAAATCCTACGCGGTAACAGCTACCCGAAATGACCGACGGAGCGACTTTTTCAATTGCGGGGGCTTCTCCCTGCTTTTTCGCTATTTTTTTGCCGTAATTTTTAGTGATAGCCACTATGCCTTTTGAGGCAATATCCATTATATCCATTTTTCTTCTCCTTCTCAGCAATTTTTGCCGAATTTATATATACTTTGAGATTCAATATCGAGTGCCGGCAATATTACAGGCGGCAGACCCGCATTGACGGTAAGTGAGGATACCATCGCTCGTACATACGGAAAAAGCTCTTTGAAGCTTTCAATATGTATTTTTTCTTTTTTCACCGACGGATCATAAGCGAAAGAGCCGAGCGATATCGCCTTAATGCGAAATTTATCGGGTGCGGATTTATCTTTAACCTCTACGGTAAATTCACCGACACAATTATTATCCGCGCCGTACTTTACATTATATGAATATGTGTTTTCAAATTCAATGCGCGTGCCGTTATCGTGATGATTTACAAATTCTATATCTGTTGCACGAAAGCCTCTGAATGTAACAACGTTCATCAGAAAACCACCTCCGCCTTTGCTATACGCAACGGCTCTTTCGGTGTTGCAAGCTCTCCCATGGAATTGTAGACACGCTCGACCTCGCAGAATGCGTCAACCGTTTCCATGCCCTCGATAACTTTTCCGAAAGCGGCATAGCTTCCGTCAAGAGATTTGCAGGAATCATCATAGCAAATAAAGAACTGTGACGAAGCGGAATTCGGATCACTTGTTCTTGCCATAGATACAACGCCTCTTTCATGTGAAAGAGTATTGGTGGAAAATCCGTTTGAAGCAAATTCACCGTGTATCGAATGAGTCTCATTTTCCTTTTCGGTTCCCGTTGCATCGCCGCCCTGTGCCATAAATCCGTCAACAACTCTATGGAAGGTCAAACCGTCATAGAAGCCCGAAGAAACAAGCTTCGAAAAGTTATCGCAGGTATCGGGAGCATACTCCGGATAAAGCTCGATAACAAAGCTGCCACCGTTTTCCATGGTAAATTTCACTTTGGTTCTGCTTGATAACGATGCAACAGAATTGTCGGAAATATCCGTATCCGGCGTACCGTTCGTTCCGCAAGCCGAAAAAGCTATCAGAAATGCAAAAACAAGTGAGATAATTTTAACCTTTTTCATAATCTATATCCTTTCTGTTTAACCGCAAGGCGCTATGCAAAGCACTCTGCAAGTTTAATATTGCCACTCAACGTGAAGCCGCCTGCCGCAATAACGGGCATCATAAAGTAATCGCCTTTTTTAATTTTTCTTTCGTAATTTTCACCGTTTATCGTTCCTTCGCCGTCAAGAGCAACATATATTGCCGCTCCCCTTTCGAGCATAAATTCTCCACCCGTCAAGGTTATCATTCCGACCGAGAAGCTGTCGGTAATATCGGTATCTATAACCGATTCATAAAGCACTCCGTTTTCGTTATAAACCTTTTTCGGCTTAAGCGGAACCGGATAGCTTTTTTTCATATCAAAGCATTCAAGAGCATTTTTTCGGTTCAGGCCGAGATACATTTCGTTATCCGATAATTTGTATTCTCCGCACCAACGCTCGGGCTGAATCGTAAAATCGGTGGGTTCCTGAACCTCAAGCAACAGGCATCCTCTGCCGATAGCATGCACAAGTTTTGCAGGTATATATATGACGTCGCCCGCTTTCACATCAATCGCTTTAAGCAACTTTTCCATTTCGTCGCCGCCATCCTCACTTGCATCAATGGCACGCTCAAATTCTTCAAGAGTTACGCCGTCTTTGAATCCGTAGAATATTTTTGCTTGCGGACGTGTGGCAAGAATTATCCAACATTCCTCCTTACCGTATTTTGAAGAAAAGAATTTTTCGGAAAAATCTTTATCGGGATGTGCCTGAACGGGAAGGCGTATCGCACTGTCGAGAATTTTGGTAAGTATTCCGATATCCTCACGTTCCCCTATAAGTTCGGTGCGATATTTTTCAAGAGCATCGCTTAAATACAACTCCTCGCCCTCGATTTTCGATATTCCCTCATATGGGTCGATGCTTCCTTCATTGAGTGCGTGAACGCTTGAAGCAACCCATTCTTCGGGATAATTGCCGTCGGTTGAAGCATCACCGAAAAAATCGGCAAACAGCTTTCCGCCGGTATAGACTCTAAACACTCGGTTCCTTTCAAAAAAAACGGGATTTTCGTAAAACACAGTCATCCCTCCCTATATTTTATTTTTTCTCTTGCGGCATCAATATCAAAAAATATTCCGCAAGCCGTACCGGCCGCCAAAGCCGCTCCGTAAGCCGCCTCTTCTTCATAAAGAGGTATTTTAATTTCGGCATTAAAAACTTGACCGATAACCCGTTGCAGCGTGGGATTCTTACGCACTCCGTTTCCGGAACACACTATTTCGTCGGCTCCGCCGCCCGAAAGATTATACATATCGTGAAGCTCCTCAGTCATACCCGTGAGAACGGCAAGAGCGATATCCGAAACCGTAAAATTGTTTTCGGAAATACCGAAAAGCCCGCCTCTGAGCATTGGCTCATCTCTTGTTCCGCAAAAGCGGCAATCCGCAGAAAGATCGGTAGCTTTCCTTTTCGAAAGCAATCTGTCGAGAACGGGATAAAAGGATTCACATTCTCCTACACACTCTTTCACGGCTTCTCGAAACATCCTTTCAACCATTGCAAAAGCTCTGCCACCGCAAAGGGAGCAACCGACAGCAAGGTATCTCTTTCCGTCAAACGGTCTGATTTCAACGCCCTTGCAGTTCGGATTCTCAGTAAGCCGTGATATCTGCGAACCCGTACCGACATTTATGAGAGCCGCATTTGCCGATTTTACCGAACCTATAAAGCTCGCCTGATTATCGCCTATCGCAACGCAGACGGGAATACCTTTAAATCTACCGATTATTTTGAAATCGGCAACAACTCTCGGTAATCTCGGATTATTGCACTTAAACCGAGCATTTACAATATCAAAGCAGCCGAGACTTGCGGCATTCGTGATATGCACAAGCGGAGAAGTTTCGCCGCAAAGATGCATTGCCGCATAATCCGCAACAGTGCAAACAGTCAACGCTTCGTCCGGTATCAGACCGTTTTTTTCGTTATACATATCTGTTGCAAGTCCGTAACCGGAAAAGCATCCGAGAGTCTCCGCGTAGCTTTTACCGTCGGCATACTCTTGTGCTCCCCGTTCATCCTGCCATGTATACAGCGGACTTACGGCATTACCGTTTTTATCGGTATAAAGGATTCCGTGCATCTGACCCGAAAGCCCGATTGCCGCGGCACTGCTTAAATCAAGGTTTGAAAGCAAACATTCAACAGTGTCGATTATCACGGACGGATCCTGCAATTTTTCAAATGGTTTTTCTCCGGAAACAAAGGCTTTATTCGGGAGTGAAAGACTCTGTATGATTTTTCCGGTTTCGACGTCCGCTTCAACGGCACATATACTTGTCGTTCCGATGTCAATTCCGATTATATTCATTTTACACCTCAGCAAAGAGCAGTCGAACACGGGTCCAGTCTTGTTATGATATCCTGCTGAATTGCCGGAGATAAATCAAGAAAATTAACAAAAGTTCCGTGAATGCGCATTATATACACTCCGCTCGGCGCATATTTTTTCGGCTCCGCAAGAACCTTCCTGAGTATTTCGGCAGTTGTGACGTTGACATAAAGATAAAACGGAGAAACGCCTTCTTTTAGATTGTTGAAGAAAAGCGGAGCAATAACCTTATCCCTAAATTCAACACCCTTTTCTTCATAGGTGGCAGACTTAAAATATTTAGGATCTATTCCGAGATGCGAAGCATAGCCGCCGTTCATTTTTTCAAACGGGAGCTTCATATTGGAAAGCATGCGGAAACCGAGTCCGTTTTCGGCGCTTCCGTAGAGCGGGTCAACACCGTAACCGAGCATATCCCTCGCACTTCTGCCGTCGGGAGTTGCTCCTACCCAATAACCGTAAAGCAAATGCGTGGAAGGCGAACTGAAATCGGGGCGAAATGCATTTCCGAGATAATTCTTCTCACCCGCAACGATATCCGCAACTTTTGAAGCGACCTGCGCCGCTTCATTGTCTACGCTCTCGACATTATTTCCGAATTTATCTGTCGAAATAAGGAAGTCATGTAATTCATCATATCCCGCAAAATTCGCCTTAAGCGCATCCACAAGACGATCGGCATCCTCCGGTCTTTCGGCAAGCAATTTATCTATCGCCGCAAAACTGTCCGCAATTACGGAAACACCGTGAATAAGGCAACCGCTTCCGTTGTATTTTGTGCCCTGTCTTTCGGTATCTCTCGCATCAATACCGTTTTCAAGTCCTCCCATCAAGCAGGAAAGGAACGGTACTCGCTGTGTTGATACGGCCCGTGAAGCGCCGTTTGCCGCCTTTGCCATTGCATGTGCAAAAAGCTTCACATTCCCGTAAAACGCCTCCCGAACATTATCAAGCTTACAAGGCTCAATATCGACGAGCTTTTCTCCGGTTACGGTTGAAATACCGCCGGTGAGAGTCATTTCGAGTATTTTCGGAAGATTGAGCCACGTATTTGTTGTATTACCGTTATCCTTGCCCATAATAAGCGGCTCCTGACAACCGGCTATTGCAATATCGGTCAAATCCTCCTTATCGGTGCCGTGAGCGGAAAGAACTTCAAACAGAGAATCGTCATTGAAGAACGACGGTGTAAGCACTCCGGGAGTGAAAAGGAATCTGCCCATTTCTTCATACAACTTTGACGGCGTATTTTTATGAAGCTTTACGGAAAGTATGGGCTGGGGCAAATTCATGTCATAATAGGCATCAAACAGCGCATATGTTGTTTCATTTGTAAGATCGTTACCGTCAAGATCTCTGCCGCCGACAATTAAATCTTGAGAAATTGCCCAGCTTCTGTCTGCAACATTAAAAAATACAAGAAGATGCTTTAGAAGTGCCGCCGCAGTTTCCCGATCAAGACCGTTTCTGTAAGGTTCGAAAATTCTGTCGGCGTTACCTACGGAAAAAGCAAAGGGATTCGGCGTCTGCTCAAGGCACATTACTTGCCATATCAGCATAAAAGACTGTATCGCTTCATAAAGATTTTCCGCTCCGTACTCAGGAACCTTTCGCAGAGTTTTTTCCATCAGTTCAAGCTGTATACGTCTTTCGGGAGAAGCGGTTTTCATCTGCTCGTGTGCAATATCGGCATAACGGTTTGCAATTATCACCGCACATTCAAGTGCAATTTCAAAAGCTCTGTAGCCGTCGCCTTCTTTATTCTTAATTAGATTTATCATTTCGGCTATGCCGTGCTTTAACGCAAAGCGCACGTCGGGGATCAAATGCCCTGTGACCTGCTCAAAGAAGAAAATAACCTCTTTAGTATAACGTTCATTTTCACTGTAAACCGCTCTGAGTTTTTCCGCATATTCTGTTTTTGCGAATTTTTCCCTTACGGCGTTTATTCTTTCAACGGTAAATTCTTCATTCGGCTCAATATCGCCGAATACCGCAGTCGGATCACAGTATCCGCTGAATTCTTCAACCTTGAACGCAGGATTTATAAGTGCATAGCTTCTCGCAAAAGCATCATCCTGAGTACCCGCAAAAATCTGTGAATCCGTAAGATACAAAGGAATTGTTTTTGCAATGTCTCTCAATATGAGTGCCTTTTTGATTTCCTCTTTTTTATCCGCATATTTTTCCGAAAGCTCCAGCTCATTTTCTTTTGCAATAAACCAACCGTCAAGCCTCTTACCTGCTCTTTTTTCGGTAAAATGCTTTTTTGCCATTTCTGTTATAGAATTACTGTCAAGAATATTTGTCATAAACACATCCCCTTATGTCTTAATGACCTTAAAGCCGTTTTCTATAAAAGTATCTTCAAATCTCTTCATGATTTGCTCCGAAACAAAAGCGTTTTCCATTTCATATTTGCCTTGCCACTTATCTTTGCCGAATTCGTGATATGCAAGAAATTCAAAATCGACTTTTTCGGTATTGAAACGCCTAAAGTATTCGGTAAACCCCTCGGGATTCGTATTTACACCGCCAATGACGGGTATTCTTATGTGAACCTCTCTGCCGCTTTTGATAAAGAATTCAATGTTCTTTTTCGTTTGTTCAAGATAAGCTCCGACCCACTTTTTATGCTCGGCATTGTCATAATGCTTAAAATCAATTATAAGCCAATCGACATATACCGCAAGTTCGGGAAGATGAACACTTGAAGCGTTGGTTTCAATCGCGACACTGATATTATTCTCCCAAAGTCTTTTGA
>CAYNUD010000037.1:0-13489 GCA_964400315.1 uncultured Clostridium sp.
ATATGCCCGCAAAAAGTATAGGGAAAAAGTTTAATGTTGACACGGTGATTGCAATGCTCCGGCAGTGCAGTTGCCGTGTTTTTCTCTAAAAATTTACAGAATATTAAGATATCGAGGTTGACGGCTTGCAAATAATAATATATAATATTAGTCTATAAAATGATAATCTATCAGTGTATCCGAAAGGAAGAAATTTATGACGGACAAAGATATTTTAATTGACGGCGATTACCTCAGAACGCTGCCCGTGGTTGCGTTAAGGGGTCTTGTCGTTTTTCCGGGAATGTATATACACTTTGATGTGGGCAGAGAAAAATCAATAAATGCGCTCAAAAAGGCAATGGATAGTAGTCAGGAAGTGTTCCTTGTTACACAGCGCGACGTAACCGTTGATGAACCGGAATATTCGGACCTTTACGAAATAGGCGTAATAGCGAATGTTAAACAGCTTTTGCGTATGCCGGGAAATAACGCCAATATCAGAGTTGCGGTTGAGGGTGTTACAAGAGCGAAACTTATAGTGGGAACGCAAGGGAAAAAATATCTTTCCGCGACGGTTATGCCTATAGACGAAATACCCGTAAAAGAAAGCATCGGCGATTATGCGAAGGCTCTCGTACGCCACAGTAAGGATCTTTTTGCCGAATATGCGGATATTGCTCCTCAGATGCCGAACGATATTATTACGGGTGTTATGCACGAAAACGAGTCGGGCAAACTTGCCGATTACATTGCGGGGAATATCATGCTCGAATATGAGGACAGACAGATTATCCTCGATGAGCTTGACCACGTAAGGAGACTCGAACGGCTTTGTGTTCTTCTTGCCAATGAGGGGAATCTGCTCTCCCTCGAAGCGGAAATCGGTGATAAGGTTCAAGAGCAGATGGACAAAAATCAGCGTGAGTATTATCTGCGTGAACAGATGAAGATTATTTCGGAGGAGCTGGGCGGCGGCGTTTCGCAGGAGGAAGAACTTGACATGTTCCGCCGAAATATATTCGAGTTGAATGTATCGGATGAGATTAAAGATAAGCTCTTTAAAGAATGCGACAGGCTTGAAAAAAGCTCTCCGCAGTCTCCCGAAGCGGCGGTCAGCCGCAGCTATATCGAAGCTTGTCTTTCACTTCCGTGGGATAAGTTTTCCAAGGAAAACACCGACATTAAAAAGTCGCGAAAAATACTTGAAGCCGACCATTACGGTCTCGAAAAGGTTAAGGAAAGAATCCTTGAATATCTTGCAGTAAGGACACTTGCTCCGGAAATAAAAGGCCAAATAATTTGCCTTGTCGGACCTCCGGGGGTCGGAAAAACTTCCGTCGCAAAATCCATTGCCAAGGCAACCGGCAGAGAATATGTAAGAATTTCTCTCGGCGGAGTAAAGGATGAGGCCGAAATACGCGGACACAGAAAAACTTATATCGGTTCCATGCCGGGAAGAATAATCGAGGCTCTGCGCCGTGCGGGAACAAAGAACCCGCTTATTCTGCTTGATGAAGTAGATAAACTCTCAAATGATTACAAGGGCGACCCGACATCGGCGTTGCTTGAAGTTCTCGATCCCGAACAAAACAGCGCTTTCCGTGATCACTATATTGAGCTTCCTTTTGATTTGAGCAGAGTTATGTTCATTACAACGGCGAATGTTCGCTCGAATATCCCCGAACCGCTTTGCGACAGGATGGAGATAATCGAACTCGGAAGCTATACCTTTGAAGAAAAATTCAATATTGCAAAAAAACATCTTATACCGAAACAGATTAAGAGCCACGGCCTTAATACGAAACAGCTCAGAATCGGTGACAAGGCATTATCACTGATAATTGAGGGATATACAAAGGAAGCCGGAGTGAGAGGGCTTGAACAGCAGATAGCGGCTGTTTGCCGAAAATCGGCCGCGCTCATAGTTGAGGGTAAAACGGAAAAGCTTTCAGTTAAACCCGAGGATGTCGAGACTTTTCTCGGCACACGCAAATACAAGCCGGAAATTTATACGGGTGAAGCGGAAACTGGCGTAGTTAACGGCCTTGCGTGGACTGCCGTTGGCGGTGAGATGCTTGAGGTTGAAGCGGCGGTGCTTGACGGA
Organism: uncultured Clostridium sp.; assembly: GCA_964400315.1. Taxonomy (GTDB): domain Bacteria; phylum Bacillota; class Clostridia; order Oscillospirales; family Acutalibacteraceae; genus CAG-177. Next base: position 2,087 of record CAYNUD010000037.1, read on the forward strand.
AGCGGAAAGCTGGAGCTTACCGGTTCTCTCGGAGATGTTATGCGTGAGAGTGCTAAGGCAGCGGTCAGCTTCATCCGCTCCAAGACGAACGAGCTTTGCGTTGACCCGAATTTCTATAAAGATAAAGACATACATATTCATGTACCGGACGGAGCGACACCGAAGGACGGCCCGTCTGCCGGAGTTACGATGGCAACGGCGCTTGTTTCGGCTCTTACGGGAAAAAGAGTTCGCCGAGACGTTGCAATGACAGGTGAAATATCGCTAAGAGGCAGAGTCTTGCCGATAGGCGGTCTTAAAGAAAAGTCGATGGCGGCGTACCGAGCGGGTATTAAAACGGTACTTATTCCATATGATAATCTTTCCGATTTAGACGAAGTCGATCCTAAGGTAAAAGATAATGTTTGCTTTATTCCGGCAAAGAGCATCGAAACGGTATGGCGTACCGCGATTGTAGATTTTGATGAAGCTTCCGATGAAAAGACCAATACGCTTCAAGGTGCTTTCGGAGTTGCGCAGACGTCCGAAAGAGGAAGGTATAAAATATGAGATTCGACACAATTGAATTCACGGCGGCATACGGCACCGCATCACAGCTTCCGCCGTCCGAAAAGAAAGAGATAGTATTTTCGGGAAAATCAAATGTTGGTAAATCATCTTTGATAAATAAGGTTTTTAACCGAAAGAATCTTGCCCGAGTAAGCTCGGTTCCGGGGAAAACGATTACCGTCAATTTTTTCAAAGGCGATGGTGTATATTTCGTCGATTTGCCGGGTTACGGTTATGCAAAGCGAGAGCAAAAAGAGAAAAAACGTTGGGCAGAGCTGATGGACGGATATTTCAATTCGGGAAGAAATATTGCACTTGTGGTTCAGCTTATAGATATGCGTCATGCTCCGACGGCGGATGATATGACCATGCTGAGTTTTCTCAGAGAAATGCAAATCCCGTTTGTTATCGCTTTAACAAAAAGCGATAAGCTCAATAAAACAGAGACCGAAAAGCGCAGAGCGGAGCTTGCCGCCGAGCTTGCCGATTATTCCGATATAAAGCGTATCGAATTTTCCGCAGTCAACGGCAACGGAGTTCAGGAAATAAGAGCGGCGGCTGAAAACGCAGTATAAGCAATATAATTCGGAGGTTATTACATGTACGTTTCTGATTGTATTTCAATGAACGAACGCGGACACCTTACCATCGGCAGTTACGACACCGTGGAGCTTGCAAGAAAGTACGGTACTCCGCTGTATGTTTTCGATGAAAATGAGATAAGAAGAAATTTAAGAGAATTTAAGAAGTCAATTGATGACGAATACGGTGGTAACGGTCTTGTTGTGTATGCAAGTAAGGCGTTTTGCTGTAAGGAAATGTGCAGAATATGTGCCAATGAGGGCGTCGGAATTGACGTTGTCTCGGGCGGCGAGCTTTATACGGCTCTTTCGGTTGGATTTCCCGCAGAAAATATTGTTTTTCACGGAAACAACAAAACCCGCGATGAGCTTTTGATGGCGGTCGAAAATAATGTCGGCAGAATAATCGTCGATAATATCACAGAGCTTGAAACGCTTGACGGAATTGCTGCCGAAAACGGTAAGACAGTCGGCATCATGCTTAGGATAAAACCCGGTATAGATGCCCATACGCACGAGTTTGTAAAAACGGGTCAGATTGACTCGAAATTCGGTTTTGCTTTAGAGACGGGAGAAGCACTCGAAGCGGTTAAAATCGCATTAAAAATGCCGAACATCGACCTTAGAGGATTGCACTGTCATATCGGCTCACAGATATTCGATCTTGATCCCTTTGAGCTTGCGGCAACGGTAATGCTTGATTTGTTTAAGCAGGTAAAGGATGAAACCGGAGCTTCGCTCAGAGAGCTTAATCTCGGAGGTGGTTTCGGTATAAAATATTTGAAAAGCGATCGTCCGAGAGCGTACGGCGACTATATGAGAAAGGTCTCTGCGGCTGTGAATTCTTACGCGGAAGAACTCGGAATGGAAATACCGTTCATACTTATCGAGCCGGGTCGCTCTGTTGTCGGTGCGGCGGGATTAACTCTTTATACCGTCGGAGCGGTGAAAAAGATTCCCGATGTCAGAACCTATGTTTCCGTTGACGGCGGAATGGGCGATAATCCCAGATATGCGCTATATCAGTCGCGCTACGAGGTGCTTTGTGCGAATAAGGCGGATCAAAAGCGTGAATGGACCGTGACCGTTGCGGGTAAATGCTGTGAAAGCGGCGATTTAATTCAAGAGTGGACGCACATACAGCCTGTCGAACCCGGTGACACTCTTGCCGTGCTTTCCACGGGTGCATATAATTATTCCATGGCATCAAACTATAACAGGATACCCAGACCTCCCGTCGTCATGGTTAAGGACGGAAAGGACAGACTTATTATAAAACGAGAAACTTATGAGCAAATAGCCGAATGTGATATATAATCTATTCTAAGGAAGTGACTCTATGCTGCACATTTCCATGCCGGCGGAAAAGGTCCGCCTTGTGTGCTTGCAAACCGACAGATTCAAAACGAGCAGTCTTGTAATTTCGGCGGCAGTACCGCTTGATGAAAACGCCGCCGCAAATGCTCTTATGCTCAGGCTTCTTAAAAGAGGCTGTAAGAAGTATCCGGACCTTACTCAGTTTTACGGTAAGCTTGATGAGCTTTACGGAGCTTCGGTTTCTTCCGAAATCAGCAAGAACGGCGATTCACAGATATTGAGCCTTGCCGTTAATTGCCTTGATGACCGATTTGCTCTTAACGGAGAGAATATTGCCGAGCAATGTGCGGAGTTGTCGGCGGAGCTGTTTTTTGCACCTAATACCAAAAGCGGAAGCTTCGGCTCCGAGGCGGTGTCAAGAGAAAAACGACTGCTTGCACAGCTTGTCGAGGAAGAAATGAACGATAAAGGCGATTATGCACGCAAACGCTGCATAAATCATATGTGCGTGAATGAACCTTACGGAAGAGACGAGTGCGGAACGGTCGAAGAAATCAAAGCGGTTAGGTGTGCTGACGTTTATGCCGCATGGAAGCGTATGATGTCAACGGCGGTATTCCAGATAACCTATGTCGGTTCGGCATCGCATGAGAATATCGAAAAGATATTTGCTTCACGCTTTGCGAAAATAAAGCGGGAGCCTGCGGAAATAAAGACTATCTTCTTCAAGAGAGGCGGACGCTTCAACAGATACGAGGAGCAATTTCCCGTAAACCAAGGCAAGCTCGTTATCGGTATGCGAACGGGAACCGAAAATTCGAGAGACAATCTGTTTGCGGTTATGCTTGCCAACGATATTTTCGGCGGAGGCACATATTCTAAGCTTTTTTCAAACGTAAGAGAGAAAATGAGCCTTGCTTATTATTGCAGAACAAGGTTTATACGTTCAAAGGGGATAACGCTTGTTGAAAGCGGAATAGACATTGACAAAGAACGCACCGTTTCGGCGGCGATAGTTAAACAGCTAACCGAGCTTCGTAACGGCAATACCGAGCCGGAGGTTTATGAGGCGGCTAAGCTCAGCATGCGTGAAAGACTTACTTTTTCATCACCGACCTCCATTGCGGCGTGGTATTCGGCACAAATCAATGAGCGGGATATAATCACTCCGGAGGAAATGGCGCAGGGAATTGACGAAGTAACGCCCGAGCAGGTGTGCGAGGCGGCAAAGCTGTTTTCAATAGACACGATATTCATGCTTACTTCTGACGAAAGGGAGACGGAAAATGAAGATCAGTGAAGTCAAAAACGAGCGGCTCGGTGAAAGCGTTTTCTGCGCGGAGCATTCGTCGGGACTTAAAATTTTTGTTTTACCGAAAAAAGATTACGAATCTGCGTATGCACTGTACGGTGTAAAATACGGCTCAATAGATACAAGTGTTAAAAATGAAAACGGCGAATATGAATCAATCCCAGAGGGAACGGCTCATTTTCTCGAACACAAGTTATTTGAAAGCGAGGACTTGAACGCCTTTGAACGCTTTGCCAAAACCGGTGCAAGCGCAAACGCTTATACGAGCTTTGAGAGAACGGCTTATCTTTTCAAAAGCTCATCGGAGATTTCGGAATCTCTCGAAATACTGCTCGATTTTGTTCAAAACCCGTATTTTACCGCCGAAACCGTAGAAAAGGAGCAGGGGATAATCGGTCAGGAAATACGTATGTATCAGGATCAGCCGAGCTGGCAGCTTATGTTTAATCTTCTGCGCGCATTATATGCTGAAAATCCTGTGCGAATAGATATTGCCGGTACGCAGGAATCCATTGCACGTATTGATGCCGATTTGCTTCATCGGCTCTACAAAGAGTTTTATAATCCCGCAAACATGGCTCTTTGCGTTGTGGGTTGTGTTGAACCGGATGAGATTTTTTCTATTGTCGAGCGTTGCGTAAAAAACGGTAAAGGCAAGGTTATCGAACGCAAATTTGTAAAGGAGAGCGGCAGACCCGTTCAAAAATATGTTGAAGAACGCTTTTCCGTTGCGCAAAAACAATTTTATCTCGGCTTCAAGGAGCCGTTGGAAAAACCGTTGCTGACCGTTAAGGAGGAAATAGCAACTTCGGTTATGCTCGATGCCGTTTTTGGAAAATCCTCACCGCTTTTTCAACGGCTTCTCGATGAGGGCCTTGTTGATATGGGGTTTGCATCGGAGCTTTTTAACGGTTACGGATTTTCGTGCGTAATGCTCGGAGGTACGAGCGCGGACCCCGAAAGAGCGGTTCAACTGATCAAAAACGAAATCGAAGTTCTGCGTAAGAACGGAATCAATCTCGCCGCCTTTGAACGTGCAAAAAAGAGAAATTACGGAAGAATGGTAATGAATTATAATGATGTCGGCGAAACGGCAAATCTGCTCATGAGCCTTTGCTTCAGCAATCACAAACCGTTCGAGGAGTTGGATGCTTGCAGAGAGCTAACCGTTGAAGATGCACAAAAACGTCTTGAGCTTCTTCGTGACGAATGCTCTGCCGTTTCCGTTATCAGTCCGATAAACTGAGGAGGGTAATAATGTCAGATTATACTGTAGTATATTTTACGGGAATGGACCGTGGCTTAAGTGTGCCGAGTGTGCTTGCCGAGTTTTCGATATTCGGAATTGATATAAGCATAAAATGGTACGGTGCAATAATCGCATTCGGATTCCTGCTTGCAGTCCTTTTCGGCGGCAGAATGGCATACAAATGGAAAATGAATCTCGACAAAATGGTGGATGTGCTTATTTACGGTACGCTTGCCGGAATAGTCGGTGCGAGGCTATACTATGTGTTTTCTAAGTGGGATTATTACGGAGAGCATCTTTCCGAAATCCCGAAAATTTGGGAGGGCGGTCTTGCAATTTACGGTGGCTTGATTGCCGGCGTTGTTGCGGCATATGTCGTTTGCCGTGCCCGTAAGATGAATTTCTGGAATTTGCTTGATATCGCCGTTATGAGCTTCCTTATAGGTCAGGGTATAGGCAGATGGGGTAATTTCACAAACCAAGAAGCATTCGGAACCAACACGGATTTGCCTTGGGGAATGTGGAGCCAAAAGATTGCCGATGATATAACGAGCAGACAGAGCTTTTTTGCCGAAAAGGGTATTGAAATGGATGCTTCCTTACCCGTTCATCCCACATTCCTTTATGAGTCTGTTTCCTGCCTTGTCGGATTTTTGGTGCTGTATATCATTTGCCGCAAGGCGAGAAAATTCAGCGGACAGATTGCACTGTGCTACGGCGTATGGTACGGTGTAGAACGAACGATAGTTGAAGGGCTGAGAACAGACAGCCTTTATATAGCCGGCACAACCGTCCGTACATCACAGGTTCTTTCGGCGGCACTTGCTGTTGTTTGCGCTGTTTTGCTTGTTATATTCCTTATTAAATATACGAAACATCCGAAGCCTATTGACGGCGTTGATTATTTTGCCGAGCTTGAGCTGAAAAAGGCGGAGTTACCGACAAAATCCGAAGAAAGCACAGCCGACGGCGAAAAGCCTTCTGATGAAATTGAAATAAATTTGTAACAATGTTTTAATTGTTTTATAAAAAATCAACATTATAATATTGGAGAGGTCACATGGCAAAGCTTATAGACGGAAAGGCAATAAGAGAAAAGGAGCTTGACAGTCTGGCTCTTAAAGTTCGAGAGCTAAACGCACAAAATATTTTTCCTGCGCTTGCGGTAATTATTGTCGGTAACGATCCTGCATCACGCATATATGTTAACAACAAGAAATCTGCTTGCGAGCGTATAGGTATACGTTCTCTCGAATATGTATTGCCGCAGGAAACAACTACACAGGAGCTTTTGGAGCTTATTGATAAGCTCAACGCCGACGTTACCGTCAGCGGTATTCTCTGTCAGCTTCCCGTTCCCGAACATATTGACGAAAATGCTGTTTTAAAGCGTATTTCGCCTTTTAAGGACGTTGATTGTTTTCATCCGGAAAATGTCGGCAGACTTACGGTAGGCGAGGACACTTTTGCTCCGTGTACCCCCATGGGTATGGTAACGATGCTCGAACATGAAGGCGTTGAAATCGCAGGCAAGCACTGTGTCATTATCGGAAGAAGCAACATAGTCGGTAAGCCTATGGCGATGCTTATGCTTGCACGCAGTGCAACGGTAACGGTGTGCCATTCAAAAACAGTTGCTTTGCCGTCGATTACAAGACAAGCCGATATTCTTGTTGCCGCAGTCGGCGTAGCGAAATTTGTAAAAGCCGATATGGTTAAGGACGGCGCCGTTGTTCTTGATGTCGGTATGAATCGGGATGAAAACGGAAAGCTTTGCGGTGATGTTGACTTCGAAGCGGTAAAAGAAAAGGCTTCTTTGATAACTCCGGTGCCGGGCGGTGTCGGACCTATGACAATTGCAATGCTTATGCGTAATACCGTTAAAGCGGCAGAAGCACAGGCAGGAAAGGAAGAAAAGATATGAATAACGAAAAAAGACTTTACAGAAGCAGAAGCAACAAGATTCTTTGCGGAGTTTTGGGCGGTTTGGGAGATTATTTCAACGTCGATCCCACTGTTCTCAGGGTGGCATATGCACTTTTGTCGGTCTTTGTTCTCGGAAGCCCGATAATTCTTTATATCATATGTGCTTTGATAATCCCCAAGGAGCCGGAGTATTCTCAGCAACAGCCCGATTATCAGCAGGGAAATTATCAACCGTATAACGACAACAAATAATTTTGTTAAAATTTTAAAAAACCTTTGACAACGGTACAATACTGTGCTATAATCTTTCATGCCGCATATTCGAGGCGGGCATTGCTATGCCCGAAAACAGAAATGTGCCTCAGAGTAGCGAGTCTAAAGAAAAGGATTGATTTTCCGAATGTACGCAATTATCGAAACCGGCGGCAAGCAGTACAAAGTAGAAGCGGGCGACGTTATCTACGTTGAAAAGCTCGGCGCCGAAGAAGCAAGCGAGTACACCTTTGATAAGGTAGTCGCACTCGGTACCGACGACGGCATCACCGTTGGTGCTCCTTATGTTGCAGGCGCAAGTGTCGCAGCAAAGGTAGTTAAGAACGGCAAGTCGAAGAAGATTACGGTCTTCACCTACAAGCCCAAGAAGAACTCAAAGCGTAAGATGGGTCACAGACAGCCTTACACCAAGGTTGAAATTTCTGCCATCAATGCGTAAAAAGTCCGCCTTATGATTAAGGTAAGGCTTTTGATCGGTAACGATCGGCTAAAAGGCTTTGAAATCAGCGGTCATGCGATGTTTGCACAAAGCGGAAGCGATATAGTTTGCGCAAGCGTGTCCTCGGCGGCTTATATGGTTGCCAACACGATAACGGAGATTATAGGTGCGAATGCTTCGGCGAGTGTCGGTGAAGCATCAATGAGACTGATTCTCAATGAAGAAAATGAGACTGCTTTAACTGTTCTCAGAGGCTTCGAGCTTCATGTGACGGAGCTTTCAAAGCAATATCCGAAAAACATCAAAATCATCTACGGAGGTGTCAAGTAATGCTTAAGATAAATGTGCAGCTTTTCGCTCATAAAAAAGGTATGGGTTCAACCCGTAACGGCCGTGATTCCGAATCCAAGAGACTCGGCGCAAAGAGAGCGGACGGTCAGTTTGTTCTTGCAGGAAACATCCTTGTAAGACAGAGAGGAACGAAGATTCATCCCGGTAACAATGTCGGCATTGGCTCCGATGATACTCTTTTTGCTCTCATCGACGGTACCGTTAAGTTTGAGCGTATGGGCAAAGACCGCAAGAAGGTCAGCGTTTACGCCGCTCAATAATTTCGGCATTATCAAGCCGCCTTGCTTTTTCGGCAGGGCGGTTTTTCCTTTTGATTAAAATCAAAGCCGAGCGGTTGTAATACTGCTCGGCTTGACTATTATTCTTTTGTGTACTTGTGTGTTAATAAGCGTCAAAAGTGACCAAACTGCCATCAAAATCACAATATGATTTGATTTTTATTTTGAATACCTTAAAAGTATTTCGGGCTTCCTTGTCGTAATGTTATCGGGAGCGATTTTGAGAATGCGTTTCATCTGTCGTGGGCTGTCAACCGTCCAGAGGGAAACGAGCAAGCCGCATTTGCGCATAACCAAAACGAACGAGTGAGTGGCGGTGGAAAAATGAGAATTTATGCCGATTGCGCCGAGTGCTTTTGCCTTTTTCGCAAGAGCTTCGGTGGCGTTTTTATTTAATGCTTCACGCAGGGTAATCCTGTGATTGAGAAAATAGGGGATTGAAGAATTCTTCTTAACCGTTTCTACCCAGCCCTCGCCGACACCGGTGTAAAAAACTCTTTCCGTAAGTCCCGCCTCGGCAACAAGCCTGTCAACCTCGGGCAGATTTTTTGTCGATTTGAGGTCAAGATTTATTTTGCACGACTTGCTTTTCGCAACTGCCGAAAGCGCATCGGCGAGCAATTCGCCCTCATTCTCGGCGGGAGAGCCCGAGTGAATAATCACGGGCAGTCCCGACGGCCTGAACGTAACGTCGAATTCGACGATTTGAGCACCCCATTCAACCGCTTTTTCAACGGAAGCAATAGTATTCGGCTTCGTGCCGAGCGAGCCTGCATGGCAGGTTATTGTAAATCCTTCGGGTAAGCTGTTCTTCATTTTCAACGCCTCATTCTGCTTCATCAATTAAGCCGTAATATCTGCCGAACCAATAGGGGAGCAGATAACTGCTCGGAGATTGGCCGCAGCCGGGTTTGCCGCTGTCGGGCAAATAAGGATTGCTGTCATAATTCGTGAGAGCTCTTTCGTCAACGGGAAGTGCCTCGAGAAGCTGTTTGCCGCCGCCCCATTTCTCTTGAACCGTGTCATACACAAGATTCTTTCTCTTGGAGTTGAGCATATTGTATTTGATGTAGTCGAGCGGAAGATCGCGCAGTGCCTGAATTGCTGTATCGAGGTCGCACACATCATCGGTGAATGCACCGTAAATTAAATTCCAGAGGACGCATTTTTCTGAACGCTCATATTCCCAATGATGTCTCATGCCCATAAGAATATACGACCTTATGAATGGGTCTTTTTCAATGCGAAGTATGGTTGCGGTGCAAAGGAAAGCGAGATTATCGTCAATGTGAGTAACTCTGCCGTCGTCTTTTTTGTGCTGTGCGGCATTGAGCAGATAATGCTCCTTGGTTGCAAGTCGGAGAAATTCTTTGCGGTATTTTTCATCACCCGACATATGATAAGCAACATCAAGGAATGTAAGAATTTCAAGTGAATTAACGCACTTTTCCCACAGCCACATACTGTTGCCGTTGAGCTCCGCAGGCTCCCAGCAGGCCCATGTGGTGGGAAGCCCGTCGATATCGTGAAGATGATAATTGTTTTCGAGAATGTGATCAACGATGGTGCATATCGTTTCGCGTATGGCGACTTTTTCCTCCTCATCAGCGCAAAGGTCGTAATAAAGCGAAAATCCGAAGAAATGACCCGTCATCTCATCGCTCGAGGTTTCGCCGAGCCATTCGCAAGATCCGTCGGGAGCCTTGTGCCATTCGGCGCCGTCAATTTGCATATCGAGATCCTTGCCGTAGTTCTCTTCGCCCTCAAATCTTACCGCACGGGCAGTGAAGCCCTTGATGCCGGTAACCTTGGTGAGAAATTTCATCGCTTCAATAGAACGCTTTGCGGCGGCAAGTATTTTTTTATCGCCGGTCACGGCATAGCAATAGCAAAGAGCACCGATGTAAACCTGTGTCCAAAGACCGTCATTATCGGTTATTACAGGCTTTGATGTTGAAATGTCACGCCCGTCAACTCCGCGAACATAGGTAATGTAGCCGGGGGAGCGGATATAATATTTTTCCGCATAGTCGAAGAAATAATCCGCTTTTTCTTTGAGGGTCATGGCTTTGCCGCCGATTTTGGAAACGCCCGAGTCGGTTCCCGCCCAAACTTCGTTTCCGCTTACGGCTACGGCATTAACCTTTTCTTCGCTTACCCAGCGGGTTGCGGGTAAATACTTCGCCTTGCCGTTCTCTATTATTACAAGACCCGCTTCCGTTGCGGCAACAATCTTTCCGTCATCGGAAAATTTGATGTCGAATACCTCCTCGGCGGGAAGAGCATTGATTTCGTTGTGACCGAACCAACTGCAACCGTTATCGTAAATATATATACCCTTGTCCGTGCCGAGCCAAACGAAGCCGAGCTTTTTGTCAAAGGTTACGCAATTTATCTTAAATTCGGGCATGGTGCTGTGCTCGGGGAAAATGCACATCCAATGTCTGCGCTTACCCGCAAAAACAAGAAGCGCTCTGTCGGAAAAAGCAACAATTCTGCCGCAACCGCAGGCAAGACCCTTTGCGGGCATTTCGTTTTCGAGATAGCGGACAAAAGCATCGCCCTCAAGCTTGTAAAGATGATCTGAGGTTACGGCGAAAATGTTTTCTTCACCGCTTATTCCGGTAACTTCGCCGTCAAATACTTGAAATTCCTTGATTTCGTTATCATTAATCAAATAAAGTGTCGCACCGCACGAGAAAAACACTCTGCCGTCTGCGTGTGTATAGATATTGCTCACCGAAGAACAGGCGAAAGAGCCGAAAGAGCCATCGGGCTTTGTGTAGCTGAGACCGCTGTCCGTGCCGATATATACCGTACCGTCGGCGGCAACGGCGAGAGCGAGAGCCTTGCTTGAAATTAAGCCGTCCTCGGCGGTGAAAATTTTACAGGTTCGCTGTGTGTAGTCGCTTGATAAGTACTTGCCTTTTCTTGTCATTGGATTTTCTCCTTTTTATTTAACGTTTATCGAGGTTTGCAATTTGTTGCTTGACCCCGATTCCTTAATAATAACCATATTGTTGCCGTAGGAGCAGTCAAACGGTACTGAAAACGTCCATGTAACTATGCCTGCATCATTTGAAGTTTTTTCGGAAAGGTCGGACTGCTTCGCAGGGTCTTTCATTCCG
>CAYNUD010000038.1:0-13060 GCA_964400315.1 uncultured Clostridium sp.
CTCGTCCTTGGTGATTATTTCCGTTTCCTCCAAATCAAAGGAAGAAAAGCCGGGAGTATCGGCAACATAGCCGCCCTCCACCTTAAAAAGCTCGCTTTCTCTCGTAGTGTGTCTGCCTCTGCCGAGCTTATCGCTGATTTCACCCGTCTTCAGCGAAAGAGTCGGATCAACCGCATTGAGAAGCGTGGATTTTCCCACACCGGAATTCCCGCAGAAAGCACTTATATGTCCTTTCAGCTCTTCTTTTACGCGCTCAACTCCCTCGCCTGTTTCGGAGCTGACCGAAAAGCTGAGAAATCCCGCTTTCTTATATATTTCGGTATATTCCCTCGCATCGGCAAGATCGGATTTTGTAAAAACCACAACAGGTTCAACGCCTTTGTTTACGGCTATGGCGGTCAGTCTGTCGATAACAAGCATAACGGGCTTAGGCTCGCAGGTTGAAGCAACAATGAACAGTCTGTCAACATTGGCAACAGGCGGTCGGAGAAATTCGTTTTTGCGTTCACCTATTGCCTCAACGGTATTTTCGGCTCTGTCATTTATGCTGATTTGCACGAAATCTCCCGCAAGCGGCTTTATATGCTCCTTTCGAAAAAGTCCTCTTGCCTTGCATTCATATACCTCTCCGGCGGCCTCTACATAATAGAAGCCGCCTATACCTTTGAGTATAATGCCTTCAAGCTTTTCCATCTGTCAGACTCCGTCCTTCTGACCGACGGTGAGAATTATTAGCGTATCGGTAAAATATGTGGACGATGTTCCGAAAATTCCCGAAGAGGATGAAGGTGAGGGAGACTGATTTTTGACTATGCCGTTATCTGCATCGGTGTAAACTGTAACACCCTCTATTTCAATATTGTTAAATCCCTCGGCTCCGAGTCTCTGCTTTGCCTGTTCGAGGGTAAGACCTCTTACATCGGGGATGGCTTTCTTGCTTAAAACAGAATTGCCGGTTGAATATTTACCGTCGAGAACAAGTCCCGGAGACTGAGTAAAATCAACTTTGCAGGAATAATACTCTTTGTTGTCGATATATATCTTGACCGGTGCTTCACTGCCGCTGCCCTCGATATTAACTTCATATGTGCTACCGTCCATAAGCAGTGTCTTGCTGACATACGATTCGTTGCTGACGAACACCTCAAACGTTCCTCTTGTTCCGGTAGAGGGAAGAACAATGCTGAATGCCGCATTTGATATTGCGGGAATGCCGCTACTGACGGTCAACGTTACCTTTGCACCCGAATACGTCTTTTCGGGATTTTCGGGTGACTGTGCTATGACTTGACCTGCCGGCTTATCGCTGTTTTCAACCTTTACATCCTCATCAACCGTCAGCTTTGCCGACGTAATAAGAGATTTTGCCATTTCAAGATCTACACCGATAACCATAGGAACAGTTATAAGATCCTGATCGCTTGCGTAATAGATGTTTATTGTCGAACCGCTTTCAACCTCGCTGTTTCTTTCGGGATCGGTGCGTATAACCGTACCGAATTCCTCGGAAATACTTATGGTCGGAAGCGCATTTACGGTAAAGCCCTTGCTTTCAAGAAGCTTTTTGGCCTGCTCGTACATCAGACCATAAACATCATTCACGACAACCTTTTCGTAGGTCGTCGCAACGGAAACGACTATTTGGTTCTTATCGGGAGAGACCTTTGTTCCTGCCGTCGGGCTTTGATTGCATATCATACCGTCCGTATATGAGCTGTTGGATACTTGTTCGGCGGTAATAACAAAGTCCGCATATTTTTCATCATCCTTGATATCTTCATAGGTAAGGCCCATAAGCTGAGGAACAGTCAAGGTCTCGCTCTTAAAGACATCGGTGAAGAAAAACAGCACGGCAAACACCACAAGAGCTACAACGGCAAGACCTATTGCCGCTCCGATGGCTATAAGTTTTTTACGGGAATTGCCTTCCTGCTCATCTTCTTCGTAGTCTGGCTCCTGTATGGCAGGGGCAGTCTGTATCGGATTTCCGTTAACGGCAGGAGGAATTTTGGCGTTGGTGAAATCCTGCTTTCTGCCGACATATTTGGTCGGGTCGTTATCCACAAAATAATTCTGCTGAAAACGGATTGACGGATTTCTCTTGAATTCCTCGATATCAAGGAGCATTTCGGCAGCACTTTGATATCTGTCGTTGGCATTTTTCTGCATTGCGTGCATAACTATCTGCTCAAGCCCGACAGGTATGGAGCTGTTAAGCTCTCTCGGTCGCTTGGGATCGTTTTGAAGCTGCATGATCGCAACGGAAACGGAATTTTCCGACTGAAACGGAAGCTGACCCGTAAGCATTTCATACATGACAACACCCACGGAATAAATATCCGCTCTGTCGTCGGTTGCATCGCCTCTTGCCTGTTCGGGACTGATGTAATGTACGGAACCTATAGCACTGTCGGTCATAGTCTTGGTATCGCTGTAGCTGAAGCGTGCAATACCGAAATCCGTAACCTTTATATTGCCGTTTGAAAGCAACATTATATTCTGCGGTTTTATGTCGCGGTGAACAATTCCTTTATCGTGGGCGTGCTGAAGTGCACGGAGAATCTGCATGGTAAAATGCACTGTTTCCTTTATGCCGAGCTTACCCTGCTGTTCGATGTATTCCTTTAGCGTAATTCCTTCAACATACTCCATAACGATATACTGAAGCCTGTCGCCGTAATTAACATTGAGAACCCTTACTATGTTCGGGTGCGAAAGAACGGCTATTGCTTTGGATTCGTTTTTGAATCTGCGTCTGAATTCCTCACTCGCAAGATATTCGTCCTTGAGAATTTTAATTGCCACTATTCTGTCGTCAATGCTGTCATAAGCCTTGTAGACAACCGCCATTCCGCCAACGCCGATAACCTCTTGAATTTCGTAACGTCCGTCAATTCTTTTTCCTGTATAATTATCCATAATCAACATTCCTTTCAATATCGCACTTCCGCTCAGTCACTTACGGCAACGACCGTAACATTGTCTGCGCCATCCACCTTGTTGGCATAATCCACAAGAGTGTTTGCAATGTCGCAGAACCGAGCTGAACCGCTGAGGTTGAAAATATCGTCTTGCTTAACGCTGTTGGTTAATCCGTCGGTACAAAGTATAAGCACACTGCCTTCGCCGAACGGCTCTTGGCAAAAATCGACCCTGACCTCTCCGTCAACTCCGAGAGCCCTCGTAATAATATGTCTGCTCGGATGCTCCTTTGCTTCCTGCGGTGTTATTTGACCGTCTTCTATCATTTTTTGAACCACGGAATGATCTCTTGTGAGCTGTATCAATCCGTCCTCGGTTCTCAAATACGCCCTGCTGTCGCCGACATGGGCTATGTACGCAAAGCCGTTCAAAACTATTCCGACCACAGCCGTCGTACCCATACCTTCATATTCATCGTTGGTGGTTGAAAGTTCAAAGACATACTTGTTTGCGTTTTCAATGGCGGATATAAGCAGTCCTTTCACCGCAATATCGCTCATACCCTCACTGAAGCCGGAACAAATTTTGTCCCGTATGACCTCGACAGCACTTTTGCTTGCAAGCGCGCCTTCGGCAGCTCCGCCCATACCGTCACAAACTACGGCAAAAACCGCATTGCCCGAAAGCTCACCCGCC
Source organism: uncultured Clostridium sp. (assembly GCA_964400315.1). Classification (GTDB taxonomy): domain Bacteria; phylum Bacillota; class Clostridia; order Oscillospirales; family Acutalibacteraceae; genus CAG-177. Next base: position 3,619 of record CAYNUD010000038.1, read on the forward strand.
GTATAAGAATCCTGATTGTTCTCCCGCACAAACCCTTTGTCCGTGCGTGCCGCTATTCTCATATGCTTTTATCCCCCTTTTTCTTCATCTTTCGCCTCAATTGACCGCACGAGGCTTCGATATCAGAGCCGAGTTTTCGTCTCACGGTAACCGTTATTCCGCTTTTCGACAGGATTTCGGCAAACCTTTCTATTCTTTCCGGTGAACTCGGCTTAAACGGACTCTCCTCGACCTCGTTGACCGGTATAAGATTTACGTGGCAAAGCATTCCTTTCAGCTTTGATGCCAGCAGTTTCGCACATTCATCCGAATCGTTGACACCGGAAAGCATTGAGTATTCAAATGAAATACGCCTTGATGTTTCGTCCGCATAACGTCTGCATGCTCTCAGCAGCTCATCTACATCATATTTTTTGTTTATGGGCATTATTCTGCTTCTCAAATCTCCGCTCGGCGCATGAAGCGAAACGGAAAGAGTAAGCTGGAGCCGTTTTTTCGCCAGCTCGTCTACTTTGGGGACAATTCCGCAGGTGGAAAGAGAGATGTTTCTCATTGACAAATTAAGTCCCTTTTCATCAGTGACAAGCTCCAAAAAACGCATAACGTTTTCAAAATTGTCAAGCGGCTCCCCCATACCCATGAGGACTATATGAGATACCCTCTCGCCGAGTTCGCGCTGTGCCGTATATACCTGAGAAAGGATTTCTCCCGCAGTAAGACTTCTCTTGAATCCACCCAAAGCGGAAGCGCAGAACGCACATCCCATTTTACATCCTACCTGCGAGGAAACACAAACGGTATAGCCGTATTTGTATTTCATAACAACGCTCTCGATATAATCGCCGTCGTGCAAAGCATAAAGGAATTTAACCGTTCCGTCATCTTTTGAAACCTGCTTTTTTACAACGCTACAGATATTCAGCGGATATTCCGCTTCAAGACGTTCGCGCATCGTCTTCGGCAGGTTTGTCATTTCTCCGTAACTTGCCGCAAGGCTGAAATGCAACCAACGGTAAACCTGCTGTGCCCTGAATGCAGGAAATCCCATTTCGGAAAGCTCGGCGGTAAGCTCATTAAAGGTCATGGACATTATATCCTTGCTCATCTTTTGCCTCCGTCTTTTTGAAACACCGCAATAAAGAATCCGTCGGTAGAATGGATATGCGGCATGAGCGTAAGATACTTTTCATTTTCGTCGTATCTCGGCATATCCGGAAATATCTTTATCGGTGAAAAATCAGCATGCTCTTCGAGAAATTTGTCGCACACCTCGGAATTTTCCTTGGGATTCAGCGTGCAGGTCGAATAAACCAACCTTCCGCCGTCTTTTAGGTATTTGACCGCATTACACAAAATTTTGTATTGCAATTCAGGTAAAGCATCAATATCGGAATACTTTTTGAAGCGTATTTCAGGCTTCCTACGGATTATTCCGAGACCGGAGCAAGGAACATCACACAGAACTCTGTCAGCCATACCGTAATTTTCGTTAAAAATCGACGCATCCGAAAGATATGTATATACATTATTAAGACCGAGCCTTTCGGCGCCGTGCTTTATCAGCTCAACTCTTGACTGATATATGTCAAACGCTCGTACCGCTCCCGTATTGCACATTTTTTCCGCAACGGTGAATGCCTTACCCCCCGGTGCGGAGCAAAGGTCAAACACCGTTTCGCCCTTTTGCGGGTCAAGTGCGTTACAGCAAAGCTGAGATGCTGTATCCTGCGCGTGGAAAAGACCTTCCTTGTAGGCAATAAGCTCATCGACCGAGCCTGTATTGCTTATAACAAGGGCATCGGGGAGGATTTCACTGCGTTGTGATACAACCCCCTCCTCCGCAAGGCGCCATATAAGCTCATCGGGTGTAATTCTTTCCGTATTTGTTCTTATAACCGTAGGCGGCGCTTCAAGAGCTTTTTCCGCAAGAGCGATTGCATTGTCAAGACCGTATGCATCGCTCCAAAGTGAAATAAGCCATTCGGGACACGAATACTTAATTGCCAAATATTCAGGATCATCTTCCGAACAGTCGGGTAATCTCAAACCGTTATCCGCAACACGTCGAAGAACCGCATTGACAAGCGATGCCGCAAAAGCGGATTTGTTGACCTTGGCAAGATTGACACTTTCGTTGACGGCGGCTCTCGACGGAACCTTATCCATAAAAAGAAGCTGATATGCTCCGAGTCTGAGCACCGTATGAAGTTCCGGCTTCAGCTTCCTTACAGGCTGATTCAAATACAGTCCGAGGTTGTAGTCAATAAGTATCATCCTGTCAAGCGTTCCGTACACAAGGTTGCACATAAACGCCCTGTCACGCTCGTCGAGCTCCGGATTGTCCTTTAAAACGGCATCCACAACAAGGTTTGAATACGCACCGTCTTTATTTATTTTAATGAGTGCTTCAAAAGCAAGCTGCCTTGCGCTTTTCATATAAATTTCCTTTCGGGCTAATCTCTTCTGTTATTTCGGCTGAAACGAAGCAGTAAGCGCAGAAGATTTGCCAATGCTACTATCATTGATGCAACATAAGTCATTGCGGCGGCGGACAAAACCCTTTTGGCGCCGCCCGTTTCACCGTCCGCAAGCAAATGCGTTTCATCTATAACCCTTATCGCCCTGCGGCTCGCATTAAATTCAACGGGCAATGTAGCCACCTGAAAAACGAATATTGCCGCATAAAGAGCAAGGCCTATATAAATTAAAATCGAAAACTGAAGGAACCAACCGATAAGAGCAAGCGGAATGCCGATGGTTGAGCCTATATTACAAACGGGAATAATGGCGTTGCGAATTTTTATCGGCGCATAATTTTCGGCATGTTGAGCGGCATGACCCGCTTCATGGCAGGCAATTCCAACCGCAGCCACCGTTGCGCTGTCGTATACGCCGTCGGAAAGACGAATAACCTTTGATTTAGGGTCATAGTGGTCGGTAAGATTTCCGTTCACACGTTCTATGCGTACATCTGTTATTCCGTAATAATTCAGCACGGATTGGGCGGCATATGCACCCGTAAGTCCTCTTGAATTTCTGACCTTTGAATATTTTGCGTAGGTTGATTTCACCTTGAACTGCGCCCACATTGCCAATATCATTGCGGGCACGACAAGCAGTAAATAATAATAGTCAAAATAAAAGTAAGGCATTTTGTTCTCCTTTCGTTTTATTCAAACAGACTGCCCTTTTCTATGGGATTTCCTCTGAGATAATCGGCGGCGGGCATTGCCTTTTTATTTTCCGCCTGAAGAAGCGTTATTTCAATACACCTTAAATCTCCGCAAGTAATAAGCAGTTTTTTATCCGATTCGACAACCTCACCCGATTTTGTGCCTTTTTCCTGCGTGAGCACACTGCGAAGCAGTTTTATTGTTTTTCCCGCGAATTTTGCCGTTGCACAGGGCCACGGTGAAAGACCTCTTATTTTATTATGCACCTCTTGTGCGCTCAAAGTCCAATCAACCGGAGAAAGCTCCTTGGAAAGCATGGGGGCATAGGTGAATTCTTCATGGTTTTGCTTTTCGGCTTCAAGTTCTCCCGCTTTGAGTGCTTCAATCGTTTTTTCAAGAACGTCCGCTCCCATTATCGAAAGACGGTCGTGAAGCTCACCTGCGGTTTCATTCTCTCCTATGGGTGTTTCGCACTTTATAAGCATATCTCCCGTATCGAGCCCTTCATCCATTTGCATTGCGGTAACTCCCGTGGTTGCAAATCCGTTTATGACCGACCACTGAATCGGTGCGGCTCCTCTGAGCTTCGGCAAAAGCGAAGCATGAATATTGATACAGCCGTATTTCGGATATTGCAATATCTCTTTCGGCAAAATTTTACCGTAGGCAACAACTATAACAAGCTCGGGTTCAACACTTTTAAGCATTTCAAACGCCGTTCCGTCTTTCATTTTCACAGGCTGAAATACGGGAACACCCATTTTTAATGCAAGCTCCTTGACGGGAGGCGGGGTGAGGACTCCGTGTCTGCCTTTGGGCTTATCGGGTTGAGTGAACACGCCGCAGACCTCACAGTCACAGTCAAACAGCCTTTGCAGACAGGGCACCGCAAAATCGGGAGTACCCATAAAAACAACTCTCATATGGTGTTCTCCTTTTTAATAACTCTTTGTGTGAAAACTATTCCGTCAAGATGATCTATTTCATGGCAGAAGCACCTTGCTTTGAGCGCTTCGCCCTTATATACGCACCATTTTCCGTTTCTGTCCTGCGCTTTAACTCTCACAATCATCGGGCGGCAGGTAATTCCCGATTGACCGGGAAGCGAGAGACAGCCTTCCTCTTCGAATTGCTCTCCTTCACTGCTGACTATTTCGGGATTTATAAGTTCGATATATCCGTCTCCGCAATCGATAACAACAACCCGTCTTAATATTCCCACCTGTACGGCGGCAAGTCCGACACCGTTCGCCTGATACATCGTTTCTTTCATGTCGTCGAGCAGACAGTGCAAACGCTCATCGAATTTTTCAACCTTTCTTGATGTTTTCGCAAGTATCGGATCTCCGACCTTTACTATATTTCTTATTGCCATATCACACATCCGCCTTTACAAAAAGTATAGTCTTATACTAACTCCCGAAAATTAAATTTGTTTTAAAAAACAGGCTGAATTTTATTAAAATCACACGGTTGCATCCGGATTCATGTCGGCATATGCCGTAACCTTTGAAAATCTTGCATCCTCGCCTGTCACAATCAGCAGCTCGGATACCAGCCGCCGAATTTCCGCAGTGTTTCTGCATTTAATTATGATTCTGTATCTGAATTTTCCGTTAACCTTTGCCACCCTTGCGGGCATAGGTCCGAGAATTATCGCTTTTTCGTTTTTATATTCTCCGGAGAGTGCCGTTTTCAGAAATTCAAGTGCATTTCTTGCCGCCGTTTTAACCGTTATTTCTTCGGCTCCCGAAAATCCGATAACGCACAAATCACAATACGGCGGATAAACGAGAGCACGTCTTAGGCGTATTTCGGTATCAAAAAACGCATCGTAATCTTGCATTGCCGCAAGTCGGATAACATCATTTTCGGGGGTGAGGGTTTGAATTATCGCTTTACCTTTAAACTCACCTCTGCCCGATCTTCCCACCACCTGCGTAAGCAGGGAAAAGGTTTTTTCGAGACTTCGGAAATCGTCGTTATAGAGCTGTTGGTCTACCGAAACAACGCCTACCAGCGTAACATTCGGAAAATTTAAGCCCTTTGCTACCATCTGCGTTCCTATCATTATATCGTATTCGCCTTTTGAAAACGCATCGAGCAGCTTTTCATGTGAATTTTTGCCCGCCGTGGAATCGGTATCCATTCGCACCGTCCTTGCCTCCGGAAGCATTGCGGCAAGCTCGTTTTCGATTTTTTGAGTTCCGAATCCGGAATATCTCACAGCATCCTCACCGCATTCCGGACATACACTTGAAAACGGCACGGAATGACCGCAATAATGGCACATGAGCCGATTGTTCGCCGCGTGATAAGTCATTGATATACTGCAATAAGGGCAGCTTACCACTGCGCCGCACTTGTTACATGCGGCAAAGGTATGAAATCCTCTGCGGTTTATTAAAAGTATCGACTGCCTGCCTTGATGCAAATTTTCGCTCAGTGCCTCAAAAAGCACTCTGCTCACCGCATTACTGCCCGACATTTTCTCGGCTGTTCGCATATCGACGGTAACAACCTCGGGAAGGACAGCGTTTCCGTAACGTTTGGTCAACGTGCAGAGCTCATATTTACCTTTCTTTGCGGCGGCATAACTTTCAACACTCGGAGTTGCAGAAGCAAGCAAAAGCAGACATTTATTATATGCCGCTCGGAATTTTGCTACATCAGCGGCGTTATACCTCGGAGTCTGCTCCGATTTATAGGTATGCTCCTGTTCCTCATCGACTATAATAAGCCCTATATTTTTGAGAGGCGCAAATACCGCACTGCGAGTACCGATAACTATATCAGCATTTCCGCTCTTGACTCTTTTCCATTCATCAAGCCTTTCACGAAGAGAAAGAGCGCTGTGAAACACCGCAACTCTGCCGCCGTAACGCTTACAAAAAAGCGAAAGTGTCTGTGGAGTAAGGCCGATTTCGGGAACCATTACGATAACGGATTTACCCGCATCAATAACCTCATCTATAACGCTCATATAGACAGAGGTCTTTCCGCTTCCGGTTATTCCGTACAGAAGCGAAACCGCACTCTTTCCCGCTTGCGCCAGTGCCGAGAGCTTATCTTTCGCTTTCTGCTGTTCCTCTGTAAGGCATATTTCGGTTCTGCAAGGTTCGGCTGATGCAAAATCGGGAAGCGTTATTATCTCTCTGTCATAAAGTTCGACAGCTCCGCTACGCACAAGCGCATTTACAACAGCGGGAGTATGTCCCGTGAAATAGCAAAGCTCCTTAATGCTTGCCGTGCCGATATCTTCGAGGACCTCAAGCATTTCCTTTTGCTTTTCGGTAAATGAGCCGCCCTCGCATTCGGGATTCAATCTTACCATTTTAACGCTGACATCGCCGAGATTCCGCACCGCTTCTCTGCCCGTTATGAGCAAGCCTTTTTTAACGAGAGCTTCGGGAATGCCCTCATCCTTTTGAATTTTCAGTGCCTTAAACACATTCTCGGATTTAACGAATGTTCCTCTTTTTTTCACGTATTCAAAAAATTTTCGTTCGTTTTCGGAAAGTGTTTCGAGTTCTTCCCCGTTAAAAACCTGCGACGGTGCATATGAATTTACCATTCGGTGGTTAATTCCCGTCGGAAGCATCGCCTTCACCGCTTCATACAAGGTACAAAAGGTTCTTTCTTTTATCCATTCGGCAAGTCTGAGCATTTCATCATCCAAAAGCGGTTCAAGATCAAGCACCGAAATTATTTTTTTTGGATTTTTGCTTTCCGTTTCGTCGCATATGTCAAAAATCACGCCTATGCAACGCCTGTTACCTCTGCCGAAAGGGACAACAACACGACAACCGCGTTTTGCCGTAGAATAAAATTCTGCGGGGACGGTATAATCAAATGCCTTATCAAAGGTGAATCCCGCCGCTTCAACGGCAACTTTTGCGTATTTCATTTGAACCGTCACCCCCTTTCATCGGTACAAAAATCAGATGTATCTGATTTCTTCGGGTTCGATTATCGTATATTCTCCCTTAAGAATCTGGTCGAGTGCAAGGCTGACAGGCTTCTCGGTTATTATCTCTTTGTTTTCCTCGGCCTGATCGGCTATTTCTCTCGCTCTTTTTGCCGTCGCAATGACAAGCGAATATCGGCTCAAATGGTTTTTAAGCACTACTTGGAGATCGGGATTAAACATTATCTATTACCTCACTTATAAGTTTTTTATTTCTTGAAGTTTTCTTCTTTTCCGCTTCAATTACGGTTTCAAGCCCGTGCAGGGCATTTTCTACCGTATCGTTTATAACGATATAATCGTAATCATAGGCTCTGCGCAATTCTTCTCTTGCTATACGCAAGCGATGATTGATTGTTTCTTCATCCTCACTGCCTCTGCCTCTGAGTCTGCTCTCAAGCACACGCATTGACGGCGGAAGAAGAAATACGCTCGTAACATCGGGATATATTCTTCGGATTTTTTCGGCGCCTTGAACCTCAATTTTCAAAACAACGGATTTTCCCTCATTCAGCATTTCTTCAACGGGCTGACGAGGCGTACCGTAATAATTACCTGCGTATTCGGCATATTCAAGCATTTTATCTTCGGCAATTTTCTTTTCAAAATACTCTCTTGAAACAAAGTAATAGTGTTTGCCGTCAATTTCTCCGTCACGCATTTCACGGGTGGTCATGGAAATCGAAACGCACACATTCTCATTAGCTTCAACAAGCCTGTTGAGCACGGTGTCTTTTCCCGAACCTGAGGGACCGGAAAGAATCATAAGAACTCCTTTGCCGTTCATTCCTCATCCTCCTCGTCCTCAAGACCATCGGAATTATCGTCAAGCCTGTTGGCAACGGTTTCGCTTTGGAGATATGTCAGAATAACATGATCGCTGTCCGTGATGATAACAGCTCTCGTTCGTCTGCCGTGGGTTGCATCAATAAGCGTTCCTTTTTCTTTACACTCCTGAATTATTCGCTTTATCGGAGCGGACTCGGGGCTGACTATTGCAACCATTCGAGAGGCGTTGACCATATTTCCGAAGCCTATGTTTATCAGCTTCATTGCAATTCCTCCGTTATTCTATATTCTGTATCTGCTCACGGATTTTTTCTATTTCCGCCTTTACCGCAACAACTCTGCGTGCGATTTCGACATCCTGTGCCTTTGAGCCTATCGTATTTGCTTCTCGGTTAAGCTCCTGAACAAGGAAATCCATTTTTTTACCGACAGCCTCATCCGAATCAAGGAATGTTCCGAGCTGAGAAATATGACTGCGAAGTCTTACCGTCTCCTCGGCAACGGCGATTTTATCGGCAAATATGGCCGACTCGGTGAGTATACGCTGTTCGTCAATATGCGTGTCGGCAAGCATTTCATGCAAACGCGCAAGGAGCTTTTCGTTATATTCTTTAACAGTTTCGGGAGAACGCTTTTCAATAAATTTGACATTTTCGAGAATTGTATCAAGCCTTGAAAGCACATCTGCTCTGAGCCTTTCACCCTCTCGCGTTCTCATTACGATAAAGCCGTCAAGAGCCTGCGCCGCAACGCTCGAAACTGCCGCCCAGATTTTCTCCTCGTCTGCCGCCTGTTTGCGAAGCGTAAAAACATCGGTAACGCGTGCTATATCCGAAACCCTGATATCATTTTCAATGCCGTAGGTTTCCGCAAGTTCCTCATAAGCGGAAAGATAGCCCTTGATGAGCGGATGATTCAACGCTACAAGCGTATCCGGCTCTTCAAGCGTTTCAACAGAAACATAGCACTCCATCTTGCCCCTTGTCAGCTTGCCCATAAAGAAGCTCTTGAGTTTCTCGTCGAGAAAGCCGTAATTTCTCGGCAGCCTTGAAGAAAATTCAAAATATCTGTGATTGACGCTTTTTATTTCAACGGTTATATTCATTCCGTCAACGGGCATTTGCGCCCTACCGTAGCCCGTCATACTTTTAATCATTTATTACATCTCCGTTTTCTCTCGGTGGCATGCACAGCCGCAGGTCAACGCCTGAGGTATCTCCGCACTCAATTCATCGGAGCCGGTAAAACCGAGCCTCTCAAATGCCGCCGAGGAGAGCTTTTTGTTTATTTTCGCAATATATCCGCATCTGCTTGCCGCATATCCCATGGCGGAACGTGCAAGACCTTCGATAATGGTATCATCTTCGCATTCCACTGCGATAAATGTCATGCTGTTGCCGTCAAGGACAAATTCACACTTACCGAGCACGGTGTTTCCGTCATACGCCGTAAAAACGACACTGTTCTCACGCTCATCGGGAAAAAAGCCGATCATTTTGTGCCGCCTCCCGTT
>CAYNUD010000039.1:0-12864 GCA_964400315.1 uncultured Clostridium sp.
GCAAAAATTCATTTAAAAGTAAAAAAACACTTGCATTCTTTAATTACTTGTGGTATTATATTACTCGCATTTGTGCCGTCTTGATTCTCAAGGACGGGGTTTAATGCCGAAAACATTAAAGCGGGTGTTCCTCTTTCCGCCGCAGGCAGTTACGAACATCTGAAAAAACGGAGGAAATTTTCAATGGACGCACTCAAACTTATCGCACAGGATTCACTCAAATCCGAAGTCCCCGCAGTGGAAGTCGGTGACACCGTTAAGGTTCACGTAAAAATCCGCGAGGGTGACAAGGAGAGAATTCAGATCTTCGAAGGCACTGTTATCGCTCGCAAGGGCTCAGGCGTTTCCGAGACCTTCACCGTTCGCCGCGTTTCCTACGGCGTAGGAGTTGAAAGGGTATTCCCCATTCATTCCCCCAACGTTGCCAAGGTTGAAACCGTCAGACACGGCCGTGTTCGCAGAAGCAAGCTTTATTACCTCAGAGACAGAGTCGGTAAGGCTGCAAAGGTTAAGGAACAGATCAGATAAAAAGAGTGAGGGGTGTAACAGCTTTGCGGTTGTTACACCTTTTTGCATTTTTTGCGGGCAGGTGAGCATAAATGAGACGTATAGAAGAATATTGGGTCAGACACGATGAAACCGACCGCGCTGTTTCATTGTGCTTTGATGTTGTCGATGCCGCCAAAAATGCACTGATAGTCGTTTTGATCATATTTGTTTTCGGACTGAGAGCGGTCGGCGTTGAAGGCTCTTCCATGTATCCCACACTGCACGACGGAGATTGGGTTGCCGTGAAAAGCGTTACGTTAAATCCTAAACGGGGAGATATTGTCGTGGTAACGCAACCGTGGGAAAGGAACGTGCCGATAATCAAAAGGGTAATTGCCGTAGGCGGCGATGAGGTATATATTGATTTTACGTCGCATGAGGTTTATGTTAACGGTGAAAGGCTTAACGAAGAATATATCGCAGAGCCTACATCTCTTTATTACGACGTTCGGTTTCCGCTTGTTGTAGATGAGGGCAAGCTGTTCGTTATGGGAGATAACCGCAACGATTCGCTTGACAGTAGGTCGAGCACGATAGGTCTTGTCGATGAGCGGTATGTGTTTGGCAAGGCGGAATTCAGAATTCTTCCGTCGGGAGATTGGAAAATTTACAGTGACAGCGAGGGATGAACATGAAAGAAAAGAAAGAAAAAACGACTGCGATGGGCTTTGTTTTCGATATGGTTTCGATAATTGCAACCTCAATCGTTGCGGTGTGTTTTGTCTTTATTTTTGCATTCAGAACGATAGGCGTTGTGGGAAATTCGATGTATCCGACGCTTTTGTGGGGTGACAGAATAATTTTGTCCGCTTTCGATTTTGACCCGCAACCCGGAGAAATTATTGTGTCAGGTCAGCCGTCAAAGAACGAACGGATAGCAACAACGCTTGTTAAACGTGTTATTGCAGTTGAAGGCCAGACGGTGGATATTGATTTTACGCAAGGTATTGTTTATGTTGACGGCGAACCGCTTGACGAACCGTATATATATGAACCGACCTATACGAGAGAGGATTTTGTCGGTCCCGTTACGGTGCCCGAAGGCTATGTGTTCGTTATGGGTGATAACAGAAACAACTCAACGGACAGCAGAAGTACTTATGTCGGAATGATAAGAACGGATTACATACTCGGAAAGGCGATTTTCAGCATTTCCTCTGAGAACGGATTTAAGATAAATTGATATGAACGAAAAAGTTATACAGTGGTATCCCGGACACATGGCAAAGACCAGACGGCAGATGAAAGAGAGCTTGCCGCTTATTGATGCTGTGTGTGAAATAGTGGATGCGAGAGTTCCGGAAAGCAGTAGAAATCCGGATCTCGACGACATAATCGGCACAAAGCCGAGGATTATTTTGCTGAATAAATGCGATCTTGCGGACGAGAGAGCGACGGCACGCAAAATTAGGGAGCTTTCCGAAAAAGGAATTACCGCTTTACCCGTTGATTGCCGTAGCGGAAAAGGGCTCGAACGCTTTGAGCCTGCCGTTAGAGAGGTGCTCAAGGATAAAATCAAGGCAAATACCGAAAAAGGTATGGCGGGCAAGCCGCTTCGTGTTATGGTCGTGGGAATACCGAATACTGGGAAATCTTCTTTCATAAACCGTCTTGCGGGCAAATATCGTGCCAAGGTTGCGGACAAGCCCGGCGTTACGAGAGGTAATCAGTGGTTTTCAATAGGTTCGGGGATTGAATTGCTTGATACCCCCGGCGTTTTATGGCCGAAATTCGAGGACCCGCAGGTGGGCTTGAAGCTTGCTTTTATCGGCTCGATTAAGGAAACAACGCTTGATATTCAGGAGCTTGCCGTGAGTTTGCTCTCCGTTATGCAAAAAAACTATCCCGACAGGCTCATGCAACGCTACAAGCTGTCGGAAATAGAGGATATCGAGGAGCCGTATGTGCTGCTTGAAATGGTGGCGGCTAAAAGAGGTATGCTTCTCCGAAAAGGAGAATACGACACCGAAAGAGCGGCGGTAATGCTTCTTGACGAATACAGAAGCGGTAAGCTCGGAAAAATAACGCTCGACTGATAACGCATGGCTTCGGAAAGTGAGGAAAGATATGAGAAAGAAAATGGCAATTTTTCTTGCCGTAATAATTGTTTTGGACGTTGTTTCTCTCGGAATAATATTTTTCACGAGAAATACGTCAAGACCCGATATAAGCGCAGATGCAACGCCGGGCGCAGACCCCGTTGTTTCGAGCACACAAGAATTGCTTTCAAGGGTCAGCTTCGTTGCGGTCGGTGATAATCTGATTCACGATACTGTTTATGAGCAGGCGGCGGCTCGGTCAAGCGGAGGATATGATTTCTCCTATGCCTACGAAAATGTTGCACCGTATATCAAGGAACCCGATGTTGCGATTTTAAATCAGGAGACGATAATTTCCACCGAACACAATGTTTCGAGCTATCCCATGTTCAATTCTCCCGTTGAGGTTGGCGAGGAAATGCTCAAAATCGGTTTTGACGTGTTCAACATTGCAACAAATCATTCGCTGGACTGCGGTGAAAAGGGACTTATTTCGGCGATAAATTATTGGAAAAGTAAAAATGTAATAACTACGGGCGCTTATCTCAACGAAACCGAACGTTTTCAAATAGCGATGAACGAGGTGAACGGTGTTAAGATTGCTTATCTCGGCTTTACCGATTCGACCAACGGTCTGAGTCTTCCCGAGGATTCCGAGGTTGTGCTTGTCAGGGCGGCGGACGAAACCTTGCTTCAAGAAAAGATAATGCGTGCCAAAAAAGCGGCTGATGTAGTTGTCGTAAACGCTCATTGGGGCAACGAATACACCCACGAGCCCACGCAGTCACAGCGCGACCTTGCGCAAAAACTTGCTTCATGGGGCGCAGATGTCATAATCGGAACGCATCCCCACGTAATCCAGCCCATTGAATACATAGAAAATGCGGACGGAAGACGAACTCTTGTGGCCTATTCGCTCGGTAATTTTATCTCGGCACAGAATCGAGGCCCGAGAATGCTCGGCGGTATGCTCAATTTTGAAATTGTTAAAAACAACAATACGGGAAAAATCGAGATTGAAAATGTTGTATTTTCGGGCGTTGTCACTCATTACGGCTACGGTTCATCGAATATTCGCATTTATATGCTTGACGATTACACCGAGGAGTTGGCTTCAAAGCACGGAGTTAAATCCAAAACAGCGAGCTTCAGCCTGCAATATCTCAAGGATATAGTGGATGAAGTGATTGATAAACAATTTCTAAAATAAAAGTAAGGCTGTGTTTGATGGCACAGCCTTTTTTGAAATTCGGAGGAAATATGGATTTTCAGTATGAAAAAGCGGCGGCGGCAAAAGGATATGCGAAAATATGCGGAGTCGATGAAGCGGGACGCGGACCCCTTGCGGGGCCTGTTTATGCGGCGGCGGTGATACTGCCGACGGATTGCGTTATCGAGGGCTTAAATGATTCCAAAAAGCTCAGTGAAAAGAAAAGAGAAGCGCTTTTCGATATCATCACGGAAAAGGCCGTTGCGTACAGCATTGCGAGTGCTTCGGCGCGTGAAATAGACGAAATCAACATTTTGCAGGCGACTTTTCTTGCAATGAGACACGCTGTTGAAGGTTTGCGGGTCAAAGCGGATTATGCCATCATTGACGGTAATCGTATGCCCGTGCTTGAAATTGCGGGTGAAACGTTGATAAAAGGCGATGCAATAAGCCCTTCGGTTGCCGCCGCATCAATACTTGCAAAGGTAAGCAGGGACAGATATATGTATGAGCTTGACAAGGAGCTTCCGCAATATCAATTTGCAAAACACAAAGGATACGGAACAAAATTGCATTACGAAATGCTCGGAGAATATGGAGCGTCGGAGCATCACAGAAAAACTTTTCTCAAGAGCTTTTACGGAGACAAAAAATGATACGGAATAAATCGGGCGTTTGGGGCGAAATATATGCCGCAAGATATCTGCGTGACAGAGGATGCCGAATACTTACCTCGAACTATGTATGCCGCTTCGGCGAGCTTGATATTGTTGCGCAAAGGAAAAATACATTACTGTTTATTGAAGTCAAAACGCGAAACATCGGTACCGAAACACGACCTATGGAAGCGGTAGATTTTCTAAAGCAGGAGAGAATAAAAGCGGCGGCAAAAAGCTATATTAAAATGACGGAGTTTGATTCGGACAGCCGATTCGATGTATGCGAAGTTTATCTCAATGATGATATGACTCTCGGAAGCATAAATTATATTGAAAATGCGTTTCAGTAACGCCGATCGGAGGGCATATGAGACTGTTTGACTTGCATTGCGATACTGCCGGCGAGTGCTTCAACAGAAAAATTCCGCTTTTCGCAAACAATCTGCACATCAGCTTACGTAAAGGTGAATGCCTTGACAGTTGGGCACAGGTTTTTGCGATTTGGATACCCGATACTTTGCGTGGTGAATCGGCAAAAGAATACTTCTTTTCCGTACTTGAAAATTTGAAATCGCAGATAATGCTGAATTTTGAAAAAATCGGTTTGTGTCAACGAATTTCGGAGATTGAAACCACACTCGACAGCGGGAAATGCGCCGCTGTTATTGCCTGCGAGGGTGCTTCTCCGTTTGCTTTTGATGGGGGAGCGCAATTAGCTTATGATTGTGGCGTAAAGCTGATAACCTTGACATGGGACGGCGAGAATGAAATCGGATTCGGATGTCAAAGCGGCTGTGAAAACGGGCTGAAACCGCTCGGAAAATCGCTTGTTTCCGAAATGTGTCGCCTCGGCATTGCGGCAGACGTCTCTCATCTTAACAAAGCGGGTTTTTATAATGTTATCGACAGCGGAGTTAAGGTGCTTGCTTCTCATTCAAACAGCAAAAGCGTACTTTTGAAAACGAGAGCCGATTGTGCGGACAGGGATTTTGCATGTCGCCGAGGCCTTGATGACGGGCAGATAAAATTGATTATCGCAAGAAACGGTTTGATAGGCTTGAATTTCTACCGGAGCTATTTGGGAGACCCGTATGACGACGGCTTTGAAGCGCTGTATCGCCACGCATATCATATGCTGGAGCTCGGAGCGAAAAATACGCTTGCAATCGGCTCGGATTTTGACGGCTGTGATATCACAAAAGAGCTTGCAGGTGTCGACAAAATCCCCGACCTGTACGATTACCTTTCACAAAAAGGCTTCAATGATGCGCTTCTTGACAAAATTTTCTTTGAAAATGCCGCTAAATTTTTTGAAAATCTTGCATAACGGCAGGCAGATATGATATAATCAATAAATCTACAATTTGTATTAAGGATGATGAAAATGAATTATGTAAGCACAAGAGATACCGATGTTCGTGTTTCGTCGGCTCAGGCAATAACACGGGGTATTTCCGCAGACGGCGGCTTGTTTGTGCCGGAGAAATTTCCCACAGTCAGCCCCGAAAAAATAGAAGAGCTTTCAAAGCTTGATTATATCGGCCGAGCAAAGGAAATACTTTCTCTCTATTTGACCGATTTTACAAGTGAGGAAATTGATTCCTGCGTCAAGGGTGCTTACGAAACGGGCTTTTCGAGCAAAAAGGTCGCACCTCTTGCAAAGCTTAACGAAAACGTACATATTCTGGAACTGTTCAAGGGTCCCACCTGTGCTTTTAAGGATATGGCGCTTCAAATTCTTCCGAGACTTCTTATCGTTGCGGGCAAAAAAGCGGCAGCGGGAACGGAAATAGTTATACTTGTTGCCACCTCGGGCGATACGGGAAAAGCGGCTCTCGAAGGGTTTAAGGATGTGGAAAACACAAGAATACTTGTGTTCTATCCGGAGGACGGCGTAAGTCCCATGCAGAAACTTCAAATGTGTACGCAGGAGGGCAAAAATGTTGCCGTATGTGCTATTGAGGGCAATTTTGACGATGCGCAGAGCGGTGTAAAGCGTATTTTCACCGATAAAGGTATCAGCGAAAGGCTTGCTTCCGAGGGAATGGCTTTTTCGTCGGCGAACTCAATAAATTGGGGTAGACTCGTACCGCAGATAGTCTATTATTTTTCGGCTTACTGCGATCTTATTGCGGATGGCGAAATCAAAAACGGCGATAAAATAAATGTAGTTGTTCCTACGGGTAATTTCGGTAATATTCTCGCCGCTTATTATGCGCGCAGAATGGGCTTGCCCGTGGCAAAGCTGATTTGCGCTTCAAACAGCAATTCCGTTCTTACCGATTTCCTCAACACGGGCGTATATGACCGTAACCGTGAATTTTTTACCACAGTATCTCCGTCTATGGATATTCTTATTTCAAGCAACCTTGAAAGACTTTTGTATGCTCTTGCGGGCAGCGAAAAGGTTAATAAATGGATGAAAGAGCTTTCCGAATGCGGACGTTATGAGGTTGACGCCGATACGCTTGCTGAGCTTCGCACACTTTTTGCGGCAGGATTTTGCAACGACGGCGAGACCAAGGCGACAATAGCCGATGTGTTTAAGAGCGAGGGCTATCTTTGCGATACTCATACCGCCGTTGCGGTTAAGGTTTACCGAGATTACAAAGCGAATACCGGCGATACAACTCCTACAGTTATCGCTTCAACTGCAAGCCCGTTCAAATTCAGTGCGGCAGTGCTTGAAGCCGTTGAGGGTAACACCGATGGGCTCGACGAATTTGAAATGGTTAACAGACTTGCCGAGGTTACGGGTCTTTCATGTCCCGAACAGCTTGCCGACTTGAAAAACAAGGATGTCAGATTCAAATCCTGCTGTCGGAAGGAAGAAATGACCGAAGCCGTATTCGATATGCTCGGCGTTTAATCGGCACAGCCGCAGCTTTTACAGGAGGCGTTGTCATTCAGCTTGAATGTTGAACACTGGGTTTCGCCGCAACGGCAAGCGGAAGAATTACCTACCTCTATGCCTGCGGCAGAGCAGGTGGTTTCTCCCTTGTGGTAAACACAGTTTTTAACAAAACAGGTGATTTCTTCGTTTTTGTTGTTCATTTCGGTCTTCCTTTCTAAGTTTTCGGATTGCTCCGTAGTATTATTATAAACCGTGTTCGCGCAAATATTTCAAGAAAGGATATGTCTATGGCACTTTTCGCTATCGGTGATACGCATCTGTCGATTTCAACGGGTAAAACGATGAATATTTTTAACGGTTGGACAGATTACGAAAAACGCCTTGAAAACAATTGGCGGCGGCTTGTCCGTGAGGATGATACCGTTGTTATTGCGGGCGATGTTTCATGGTGCATGGATATGGAGCAAGGTACTGCGGATTTCGAATTTCTCGATTCCTTGCCGGGCCATAAGCTGTTGATGAAAGGAAATCACGATTATTGGTGGTCAACCAAAAAGAAAGCTGACGAATATTTTGAACGTCACGGCTTTTCCACTCTCAGTATTTTGTTCAACAATGCGTATGCGGTAGGAAATATAGCGGTTTGCGGAACACGAGGCTGGTTTTTCGATGCGGAAAATGATGCGGACAGAAAAATTGTCCTAAGAGAAGCGGGAAGACTTCGTCTTTCAATCGAACAGGCGAAGGCTACGGGACTTGAACCCGTTGTTTTTCTTCATTATCCGCCGCTAAATCAGTCGCACAAATGCAATGAGATATATGATGTCCTGCTTGAAGAGGGGATAAAGCGTTGCTTTTATGCGCATCTTCATTCTTATTCGCATTCAACGGCGTTTATCGGAGAAAGCGACGGAATCGCTTTTTCACTGATTTCAAGCGATTTTTTGGGCTTTTGCCCCAAGCTTATCTACGAAAATATGTCATTTTGAACAAAAGAATCGGATTAAAAGCGAAAAAATGCACCAATATAAAGAAAATACAAATATATATGGAAATTTTCAAAAATATTTGATATAATCAATAGGTTAAAAGAACACAGCCGGAGCTTTTTCGGCTGAACGGAGGAATATAAAATGAGTTTAGTATCAGCAAACAAAACCGAGACAAACACCTATTCAGTGGAGCTTTCAGTTTCGGCAGAGGATTTCAAGGCTGCCGTTCAAAAGGCTTACATGAAGCAGAGAAAGTCGATAACGATTCCCGGTTTCCGTAAGGGTAAGGCTCCTTTGATGATGATTGAGAAGCTTTACGGCAAAGAGGTATTCTATGAGGATGCCCTGGAAATCGTTTTCCCCGAAGCTGTTCAGGCAGCATATGATGAGGCGGGCATCAATCCCGTTGATCAGCCCCGTGATGTAGACATCAAAAAGATGAGCACGGATGAGGGCGTTGAGCTTTCTTTCAATGTTACCGTTAAGCCCGAGATAACCGTTAAGGCTTACAAGGGTCTCACAGCGGAAAAGTCAGACTCAAAGGTTACCGCCGAAGAGGTTGACCATGAAATTGAACATATGCTCGAAAGAGGCGCAAGAATAGTTGATGTTGACGACAGAGCCGTTCGCGACGGTGATATTGCCGTTATTGATTTTGAGGGCTTTGTTGACGGCGTTGCATTCGATGGCGGCAAGGCGGAAAAGTACAACCTTACCATCGGCTCAGGTTCGTTTATCCCCGGCTTTGAAGAACAAATCATCGGTCACAGCATAAACGACGAGTTTGACGTAAACGTTACTTTCCCCGCAGATTATGCGCCCGAGCTTGCTTCTAAGGATGCTGTGTTCAAAATCAAGCTTCACGAAATCAAATTCAAAGAGCTTCCGGCACTTGATGATGAGTTCGCAAAGGATATGGGAGAATACGAGACTGTTGACGAACTGAAAAAGGGCGTTGAGGAGGATATTCTCAAGAGAAAGCAGGACAGCGCTCAGCACGCCTTTGAGGATGCCGTTATAGATGCTCTTATAGAGAACGTTGAGGGCGAGATCCCCGAATGTATGTTTGAAAACAAAGCGGAAGAGAACACCAATTCCTTTGCGCAGAGAGTAGGTCAGCAGGGCATTGACCTTGACACATATCTCATGTATATGGGTATGGATAAGGAAACCTTTGAGGCACAGATGAAAGAGCGTGCGGTTTCCGATGTAAAGCTTGACCTTGCTGTTGAAAAGATTATCGAGCTTGAAGGCATTAAGGCAACTGATGAAGCTGTTGAGGCCGAGTATGCCAAGATGGCTGAAATGTACGGTATGGAAGCCGATAAAATCAAGGAGCTTATCTCTGCCGAGACCGTTTCCGCAGAACTTTCAAAGCAGGATGCTATTAAGTTTGTAATTGACAATGCGAAGGTGAAGAAGTCTGCCGCAAAGAAAGCTACCGCAAAGAAATCTACTAAGGAAGCTAAAGAGAATGCTCCCGCAGAGGAAGCAGCCGAAAAGCCTGCGAAGAAAACCGCAAAAAAGGCAGCGGCAAAGAAAGATGCTGAATAATTTGCAACCGATTGAACTATAATTTATAGGTATTTTGGAATAAACCGGTCTAAAGCCGGTTTATTCTGTATGAAAGGATTGATTTTGATGGCAACGATGCCTTATGTAATCGAACAGACCAACAGAGGCGAGCGTTCGTATGATATTTTTTCGCGCTTGCTCAACGACAGAATAATCGTGCTTTCAGATGAAGTCAACGACACGACGGCAAGCCTTGTTGTCGCTCAGCTCCTTTATCTTGAGGGACAGGACCCCGAAAAGGATATCAGCCTTTATATTAACAGCCCCGGCGGTTCCGTTACGGCGGGTATGGCGATTTACGACACCATGCAGTATATTAAGTGCGATGTTTCTACCATTTGCATGGGTATGGCTGCTTCCATGGGAGCATTTTTGCTTTCATCCGGCGCAAAGGGAAAGAGATATGCACTGCCCAACAGCGAGATAATGATTCATCAGCCTCTCGGAGGAGCACAGGGTCAGGCGACCGAAATCAAGATAGTTGCCGATCACATTATCAAAATAAGAGAAAAACTCAACCGCATTCTTGCCGAAAATACTGGCAAGAGCCTTGAGGAGATTGCAAGAGACACCGAGAGAGACAATTATCTCTCCGCACAGGAGGCTTGCGCTTACGGCTTGGTTGATAAGGTCATAGACAAGAGATAACAGGAGGCACAAAATGCCCACGGAAGATACCAGAAACGAAAGAACACGGGTTTCCTGCTCGTTCTGCCATAAAACGCAGGATCAGGTTGATAAAATCATTGCGGGCGACGGTGTGTATATATGCAACGAATGCGTCGATTTATGCTATTCCATAATGGAAGAACAGCCGTCGGGACCTGTTCCGGGTCTTGATATAGCTTCTCTCCCGAAGCCTAAGGATATAAAGGCGAAGCTTGATGAATATGTTATCGGACAGGATGAAGCCAAAATCGCGCTGAGCGTTGCGGTATACAATCATTATAAGCGAATCGGCAGTACCGGTGCGACGAAGGTTGAAATTCAAAAAAGCAATATTTTGATGCTCGGCCCCACGGGTGTCGGTAAAACGATGCTTGCACAGACGCTTGCTAAGATTCTTGACGTACCGTTTGCTATTGCCGATGCCACCACGCTTACCGAAGCAGGATATGTCGGAGAAGATGTCGAGAATATTCTTTTAAGAATAATTCAAGCGGCAAATTTCGATATAGAGCGAGCTGAAAGAGGAATCATCTATGTCGATGAAATAGATAAAATTGCCCGCAAAAGCGAAAATCCGTCGATAACAAGAGACGTAAGCGGCGAAGGTGTGCAGCAAGCCTTGCTGAAAATAATCGAAGGTACGGTTGCGAATGTCCCTCCGCAGGGTGGAAGAAAGCATCCTCAGCAGGAGTTTATACAAATAGACACCTCGAATATACTCTTTATTTGCGGCGGTGCATTTGACGGCATAGAAAAAATAATCGAAAAGCGTGTGTCCGGCGGTGCTCTCGGCTTCGGAGCTCAAATAAAAAGTAAATCCGAATTTTCAAGAGAAAATTTACTTCAAAAGACGGTTCAGCAGGACCTTGTACGTTTCGGAATTATTCCGGAGCTTGTCGGCAGACTGCCTGTTATAACAACGCTTAAAGATCTTGACAGAGATGCGCTTGTCAGAATATTGACGGAACCGAAAAACGCTATCACAAAACAGTATAAAGCACTTTTCGGATTTGACGGCGTTGAACTTGATTTTGATGCAGGAGCGCTTGAGGCGATAGCGGAAAAAACGCTTGAAAAGAAAACCGGTGCGCGAGGTCTGCGTTCCATAATGGAAAGCACCTTGATGCCGATAATGTATGACGTTCCCTCCGATCCGACAGTTGAAAGGGTCTGCATTACGGCGGCTTGTGTAAATGACGGCGCCGAGCCGATAACAGAGCGCGACCCGAACAGAAAAAAGATTAAGGCGGCAGTGCCGCCTAAAGTATCCAAGTCAAAGAATGCAATATAATATATAAAACAACGGCAATCGAAAGATTTTATCTCCGATTGCCGTTGTTATTTTATTCATCGAACATTCCGAAGCCGGCGACCTCACTTACCGGCATGGAGAATACAATTGCACCCGCTTCGCTGTCGGGCCCCGCGTTTTGTAGAATCGCACGCATTATTGCGGATTTATCGGCAGCCTGTGCAACGATTAAGATAACTTCCTTTTCGTCGGAAAGAGAAATGTTGTAAAATTTTTGAGCTTCCTTTGCTCCTGTGCTTTTACCGTGAAGCACTGTTCCTCCTCTTGCTCCAGCACTGCGGGCGGCATTCATCACAAGGTCACTGCGCCCCTCATTTGCGATTACCGTTATCAACTCATACGAATAATTGAATTCGGGTGTATATTTTGCGTTTTGTTCATCACCGTTGAGAAATGCCACCGTTTTTCCGCCTCCTATGCTTTTTATGGGAACTGCAACGACGACACCGTGACCGGGGACGCCGATAAACAGCCTCTTTTTCTGTTCTCTTATAAATTCTTTTGTTTTTTTCTTGCTTGCAACGGTCAATACGATTCGTTTTTCATTATCCTCTATGCCGAGAATTTCAAGCATACTGCGTACCGCCGTACCGCGTCCGTGCATGGAAACGGTCATTTTCATGCCGAGCTCCGAACATATTTCGGTCAGCTTCGGAGCGGATTTCGGGTCACAAATAGAAATGACATAATTCATATGCTCTCTGCCTCCCAAATTTCAACGATATCGAGATCACCGTATTTTTCTTCTTCGGCAATGCCGAGACGCTTTTCTTTGAGTTTGCTGACAAGTCCCACAGCCTGAATGGATATGAGCGGCATCATTGCAACCATGGCGACAACGCCGAATGCATCGCGCAAAACGTTACCGCCTAATGCCGTGCTTGCACCGACCATAAACTGAAGCAGAAAAGTTGCAGTCATGGGACCCGAAGCAACACCGCCGGAGTCAAAGGCAATGGCGGTGTAAATATCCGGGACAAAGAATGAAAGTATCAATGCAACGGC
>CAYNUD010000040.1:0-12829 GCA_964400315.1 uncultured Clostridium sp.
ATTCTGCGGCAAGACGCATGGAATCAAGGAAAAATTCTCTGACATCGCACACAACGCCGTTTTTGTATTTCTTGACCGTATCCGCTCCGCCGGGATTGTGCATAACAACATATGCGGCGTTATATTTTTTCGTAAGGCGCACCATGTCGCCGTTAAATTCTCCGCTGACATCGTTTATCATTGATACACCCGACTTTAATGCCGCCTCGGCACAGGATGGATAAAACGTATCTGCCGAAATCGGGATTTCAAGTCTGCCCTTCAGCACCTCAAGTATGGGTTCAAGCCTTTCAAGCTCCTGAGCTGCCGAAATTATCTGTGACGACGGACGGGTTGAATTTGCTCCGATATCAATTATATCCGCTCCCTGAGCCTGCATCTCCAGCGCTCTTTCAAGCGCCGCTTCGGGCGTATTATACAGCCCGCCGTCCGAAAAAGAGTCAGGCGTGCAGTTAAGTATTCCCATTATGTACGTCCGCTTTCCGAGCGGAAAACGGTAATCTCCCGCCCTAAGCATTACAGCTTGCCCTCCGTCAACAAAGAAATCGCCTCGCTGCGGGTTCTTGCATCGCTTCTCATCGTACCGCGTAAAGCCGAAGTCATCGTTTTTGCACCCGAAGCTCTCGCTCCCCTCATAGTCATGCACAAATGCTCGGCCTCCACGACCACCGCAACGCCCATAGGTTCGAGGTTCTCATAGAGAAAATCCGCGATTTGACCCGTAAGGCGTTCCTGAAGTTGCGGACGTCTTGCAAAGCTGTCAACGATTCTCGCCAGCTTCGAAAGACCTATCACTCTGCCGTTTGACGGAATATACGCTATGTGAGCTTTGCCGAGAAACGGTATCAAATGATGCTCGCACATCGAATACAGCGGAATGTCTCGCACAACGACCATTTCTTCGCCGCTTTCCTCAAAAAGCTTCAAATGTCTTTTGGGGTCATCCTCAAGACCGCCGAAAATTTCCTCATACATTCTCGCAACCCGTGCGGGCGTCTCAACAAGACCCTCTCTGTCGGGATCTTCGCCGACGGCAATAAGGATTTCTCTGACCGCCGCCTCTATTCTTTCTTTATCCATGAGCAATTCGCTCCTTTCAATCTCCCTTAATAACCAGCGTGAGTACATTCTGCGAGGCATTTTCGTAATATCCTATCGAATCTGTCCCGATCAGAATATCCGTACGCTCGCTCAGATTAATGAGCACGTCGTATATTCTTCCCTCGCCTATAAGCTGTGAAATCGCTTCGTTATAAACGTTTTTGTCGGCAAACCGAAACTGTATGCGATATCTTCCCTCGTTCACCGAGGCAACTATAATTTCCGTGATCCTGCTCTCGCATGAACGGGAATAGCTCTCGAAATAGGTGTTCGTTTTAACATAATAATTTTCTTCATCGGAATTACAGCCGAAATCATAAGAAAAATTGCTATGCGTTTCGCTTATCATTTTATCGCTTAAATTAAAATAAGCATACATTACAAGTCCGACCTCATCATCACTTACGGGGTCATCCCATGTGCAATCCAGATGATAGAATTTTCCGCCGATATTAACGACGTTCCACATATGCGCGCCGCTTTGCTCGCCGTTATCCGATTCGCCGCTGACAAGCGCGTTTTCTATACCCGCCCTGTCGAGCAAAAGTTTTGCCGCCTTGGAATATCCCTCGCAAGCCGCATTTCCGTCAACAAGTGCACCGTATGCGGAAGAATATATCAATCCTTCGTTCGGGTCGATATATTCGCATTTTTCAATTATACGGTCGTGTATTTGAAGCTCTGTCAGCCATTCGTCGGCAGAGTTTGTCAACGTTTTTTCAAAAGCCTCGCATTCTGTCTCCAGCTTCGCTTTCATGTCGGCAAGTTCCGATTTGTCCACAATGTAATCTACGGAAAAATAGGTGTGCCAAAGGCGGGTTTCAACCGCGCATTTTCTGCCGATGAAAAATAAATCGGGGTTATCGTAAAGCAACGCGGAAAACACTCGGTCAAGCTCCTCACCCGATATTTTCGGAACCGCTATCTGCTCGGGCATGTCGTAAATTTCTTCCAATATTGCATTGTACGCCCGCTTTTCCGTGTCGCCGAGTTTCTCGTAATAGAATTTGTACGGACTACCCTTTTTGCTTGCGGTAACCGTATCCTGCTCCGTGTAAGAAACCGACTGCTCACTCTCGGTATGCTTCGGCCACTCCGTATCCGCATCGCGCAAAGCATACCAAAACGCCGCAAAAACGGCAACAACAAGCAAAAAGACGACTGTTTTCTTTTTCATCCTTGTTTTCTCCTGTATTTGTTACCGAGCAACTCCTCTGCCGAGTCTGCCCGCCGTATTTCCGCACCCTCTTCAATCAATGCCTTTATTCCCTTTTCCGCTCCGGAAAATTCAACAATGCTTATATTTGTGTTGAGCGTATTTGAAAATTTTGAAAAAATCCTGTCAAGCCTGCTTTCGTTTTTCTCCGTCAAAACAGTCTCCAAAATATCGGAAAACGCCTTATACTGCCCCTCGGTATCACCGAGAAGCGTAATATATTTAAGATACTTGAAGAGCGTGTCGCCCTTCATATTTTGTCTCCCTTTAACAAGAATAAGCGTAAAATCTCCGCGGTATTCTATCTGTTCGGGAACGGTTATATCAACTCCGCCGAAATAATTTATCATCGACCTGAAGCTCTCGTCCGTAGAAGCAACGTAGCCGTCAATGCTTCTGTCGCAATAAACACTCATCGCTTCAAGCAACCGCTTTTCGCCGTATAAAGCAAAATAATCCGAAAACGTCTGCGTTTCGCCCTCAAGCTCCGCCTGTGTTCCCGGAGAAATAGGAAACACCGTCACGGTCTTTTCGGGCATTCGTACCCTTACTAACCATGAAAAATGCATAACCTTTTTATCAGAGCTTGCACACCACAGATAATAGAGCCTGTCGGAGCTTTCGAGCTTTATCTCCGTCTGCCGAGTAACACCGGAGGTCTCCGTTTCGACATTGACTCCCATGGCACTTTTGAAATTGTAATTATTTTTGCTCAAAATGACAAAAAGCGAAACCGCAAGTAAAATCGCCGCTCCCGCACATGCCGCAAAAATCAGCCGCCTGAGAGAGGTTCTGTCCTGCCTCTTGTCGGTTTTGAAACTGACATTTTTAGTTCTTCTCATATTGCTTCACCGAAAAATCAAAATTGCCGCACTTTCCGCTTCAAGATAAAGTTCCTTACCCGTAACCGTATTCCCCGTCAGCGATTGCCAGCCCTCTTCCGGAAGAAGATAAACTATCGAATGGCTGTTACGGTTCGCAACGGTCATGATTCTTTCGCCCTCACCCCTGCGTTCGTAAGCGACACAACCGAGAGCGGCGGAAACAGGGACAAATTCACCCTGCGCGAAAACCTTATGCTCTTTTCTGAGCCTGCCGAGAAATCTGTAATGCTCCGTCAGCGCCTTATCCTCTTTTCCCCACGGATAACAGCCTCGATTGAACGGGTCCTCGCCGCCGTCAACACCCGCCTCATCTCCGTAATAAATACACGGTACTCCCGGAAGAGTAAACTGCATTGCCGTTACCAGCTTCAACAGCTTTTTTCCTCTTTCGAGCTGAAGCTCATTCAAGCCGCCTTCATAGCGCAGTGCCGCAGAGGAAGCGTATTTGCCTCCCGTTGCAAGAACATTGAGTATGCGGCATGTGTCGTGCGTACCGATATGATTCATCAGAGTATCAACCGAGGGCTTCGGATAATTTTCGCAAATCCGAGACACCTCATCGTTAAAGCCCTCTGCCTTTCCGCTCACCGCAAAATCCGTAAGCAAGCGGGCAAACGGATAATTCATAACGGAATCAAGCTGTTCGCCGCTCAAATATCTGCGACGTTTTCCGTAGCTTATCTTGTTCGAAGCATCCTCCCAAACCTCGCCCAGAATATATGCCTGAGGATTTTCGGACTTTACCGCCCGCCTGAGTCTGTCGAGAAATTTATCGGGCAGTTCGTCGGCAACATCAAGTCTCCAGCCCGATGCTCCCGCCTTAAGCCAGCGGCGGAGAATGCCGTTTTCACCCGCAATAAAAGAGAGATAGCTCTCGTTTTCTTCATCCACTTCGGGGAGAATATCAACACCCCACCAGCAGTCGTATTTGTCGGGATATTCCTCGAATTTATACCATTCACGGTAAGGAGAATTTTCGTCGTTGTACGCTCCGACGGATTTATACCGTCCGTTTTTGTTGAAATATACGCTGTCCGCACCCGTATGACTGAAAACGCCGTCAAGCACTATGCGTATACCGTGATTTTTTGCCTTCTCGCAAAGAGAGGAAAAATCACTTCGGGTACCGAGAAGCGGGTCGATTTCGGCATAATTTGCCGTATCGTAGCGA
The DNA here is from genome assembly GCA_964400315.1 of uncultured Clostridium sp. GTDB lineage: Bacteria > Bacillota > Clostridia > Oscillospirales > Acutalibacteraceae > CAG-177. Next base: position 4,373 of record CAYNUD010000040.1, read on the forward strand.
TGGTTTGAATGCGCTTCAAAAACGGGATTCAAATATATACAGCCCACACCGAGACTTTCAAGATAATCAAGCTTTTGCTCGATTCCCTTAAGGTCTCCGCAGAAAAAATCGTAGCTGTTTATTCTACCTTGGGAATCGGGCTTCCACTGCGGCTTTCCGCCCCAATCCGAACGTATGATTCTGTCCTTCGGTACATTCGATTTGCTCTCGCCCGAAAAATTAAAGCGGTCTGGAAATATTTGATATATAACCGAACCCTTTATCCAATCGGGGGTCTTGAAATCGGCCGAATACACCGTTAACTGAAAGCTCGTTCCGTCCGGTGAAATTCTGCCCGTTGAATTTTCAAAGCAAGTTATCAGCTTACCCGAATCACGGCAGGCAACCGCAAAGTGATACCAATACAGTCCCGCCTTACCTGCGGTAAATGTGACACTCCACCATTCCTCGTCCGTTCGCTCCATTCGCTCCCATGTCATCGGGTACACACGGCTTTCGCCGTCGTCCGAATCCGTTATAAGGCTTGCTCCGGTACAGCAAAGGCTTCTGGGAAGAACTATTCTCACCGTAACCCGTTCGCCTTCACGAACCGCTCCGAACGGATATTTATGGTATGTCAACCTTGAATTGTAGGGAATAAAATCCATTTTTCAGCTTCCTTAAAATCAAATATCGCCGCTTGCCGCGTTACGGGGGATTCTGTAATTTTGATAAGAACGTCGGTTATAAAGTACCCTACACACACAAGCAATAAAATTCCCAATGCCGCAAGAATCACGGATAATATCCGTTTGTTACGTCTCTTTTCTTCATAGCTCAGTCCCGAACCGAAATGGCTTGCAAATTCGGTAATGCTTTTACGTTGAGAGGGCTTTAACGCTTTTTCTATTTTTCCCTTATGAAACATATTGACCACCTCGGCAACCGATTATGTGAAAAGTGTTGAATTTGTGAAACCGGCAAAGGCAAGCGAGAGCAAGCCGACATATATCAGCATTGCAGGTGCGCCCTTAAAAACATCGGGGATCCTTTCGTTTGCATTGAGCCGTTCCGCACCTTTCCCTATCAAAGCGGCGGCAAGCACGAACGCAACGCCCGCACCGATACCCGAACCGACGCTGTCCGCAAAAGAATATGCGGCGGAATTGTTGATATACGGTACGGCAAGCACCAAGGTGTTTAGTGCCGCAACGCCGAGAACACCGAGAAACTTCGGTTGAACCTTAAAAATAAATTTTGCAATCACAGCCGTTATCAAATATACCGCCGCAAGCACGCCGCCGTATACCGCCGCTCTGAGTGCATAGCTTATATCCGAGAGGGCTTCAACCTGATTAATCAAACTGCATATCACGCTCGTAACAACCGAAAATCCTGATATCATCACGGCAAGCTTTGCGAATCTGCCCGTCTTTGCCGATGCTCTTATCGCTTCGCTCATGCCGAGACCCGCATTAAAAACAAGATTCTGAACAAATACCGTATAGACGGCGGTGATGAACATTTCCGAAAGCATTTTCATTTTCCGCCCTCCTTTTCGTTGAGCTCCGCTTCAACGGAACGCAAAAGCTCCTCGTAATCTCCGAGCGAAATCTCTCCGAGGTTTTCCTTTTCGGGCTCGGATTTGGGTTTTTCGGGTAAGACTTTATTTTCCTCACGGCTATTAACCCTAACGTTCTTTTCACTCTTTGCCGGTAAAAAATATTCGGGATAAAACCTTTTTGTAAACGCCCTGAGTAACGCCGACAAAAAGCCGAGAAGAATAAGACAGCCGAACGGCATTGCCGCCGCTTTAAGCGTTACGGGAAGCGATATCGGGATTCCCGCAACGGTTCCCGAGCCGAGCACCTCTCTGACAGCTCCGCATATAATGAATACGGCAGAGGCTCCCAACCCGACGGCGGAGGCATCGTAGAACGCCGCTCTTACACTGTTTTTTACGGCGAACTGCTCACAATGCACCGCCGTAACGGAATTTACCGCTATGAGCGGAATATATATACGCATCGAAAGACTCAAATCGGTCAAAAGCGAATTTTCCGCAAAATAGAGTAACGGGCAAATTATCGCAAGGCCTATCAGCAGATATATCGGCATTCTCAGCCATCTTGGAACCTTTTTAAGCAAGGCGCTTGCCGCAACACAGGTTATTATCAAATCGAGGCAAAGCACCGCAGAAAGTATAAGTGAGCTTTTAAGGGAAGCCGATGCCGCAATGACGGGGCACAATCCCGCAAACTGTATAAGAACGGGATTGAATATCACTGCGCCCTTGATAAATATATTCTTAAAGGAAAGCTCTTTATCATTCATTTTTTGCGGCCCTCCTTAGAAGATACCGAGGTGTTTTCTCCCGCAACAGCCTGCAAGACCGGCTTGAATCCGTTTGCAAGAAGTACGGCAAAGCACACGGGCTCTTCATATGCGCCCATTCGTCGCATTACCATACAGATAATTCCGCATGCCGCACCGTAAATCAAACGCAACTTTGAGCTTTTCATGAGAGATGAAGGCTCGGTGAGCAAAAAAACGCCTGCAAATATCAGCGAGCCGGAAGACAATTCCAGCACTGCGCTTGTGAGTGCCGATGCATTGATTCTCGGAAAAACGGCGGCAAACACCGCACAGGCGGCAAGAAAGCCCGCCGTTGAAAGTAAAGACCTGCGCCGTCTTACAAGCAGATACGCACAGCAAGCTATAAGCACCATTCCACAGCCTGTAGCCATAGGTCCCGCAACATTTCCGCTTATGATATCAAACGCATTTACCGAATTTAGGTGCACGGAATTTCCCCTTGCCAAAAGTGAGCCGACGGAAGCACCGCCGAGCAGCTTATCCGCAGAACCGTAGGAATAATCGAATATTTGCTCCTTAAAGCATACACAGGCAAAGGCAAAGCCGGCGGCAACGGGCGAAAAGGGCGCTCTGAGCGCTCCGCCGAACGGTATTTTCACTGCAAGCACACCGAAAGCGCTTGCCAAAACCGGAATATACAACGGTATCCCCGCAGGCATCATTGCCGCAATTGCCGCTCCGATATATACAGCGCTCAAATCCTTAACGTTATATCTTTTTTTAAGAATAAAGTTTGCGGCTATATCGCTCAAAACCGCTCCCGCAACGGCACATGCCGTTACCCGCACGGCTCGCATTCCGTAATACCACACGGAAATAATAAGCGGTGCGACAAGCATAATTATATAGTCGCCGAAAACCTGTAAATTCTTGACCTTTTTCTTTTTAACGGAGCTCTCTGTCAAGGCTGTCACCTCTGAAATTCCATTATTTATTCATTGCATACTTTGAGCCGAAAACATATTATATATTATGGCGGCAATCCCGCCGAAGGAGGAAGCTGACATGAAAATCAATTCGCCTGCCGACGGCAGAATCATAGTTGACCTTACCGATGAAGATATGCGTGAGCTTGATATTACATATGAGGATATGGATTATTCCACAATAGAAACCCGTCGGGTAATTTGGACGGTTCTCGATGCCGCAGGAAAAAGTCTCGGCAGAGAAATTGATCCGTCCAACCGAATGATAATCGAAGCAAGCCCGAAAAGCGGCGGCGGCTGTGTGCTTTATTTTACGATTTTGGAAGGACAGCGAATCAAACCGTATTTGCGTTCCACTCTCAAAAAACAGGAAAAAACTTTGCTGTGCGAATTTTCAAGCCTCGACGATATGTTCCGTGCCGCCGAAAGCTGCCGCATTCTCACCGCTCACAGCAGTCTGTTCGAAAGCGGCGGAAAATACAGACTAATTATCACGCCTCACGCGGAAATGAATCCGATAAAAAGACATTTTGCCGAATTCTGCTCTGCAATCAGCTCTCAAAGCTCAGAGTGCGAATTTACCCGTGAGCATTGGCATATGCTCATTGACGGAAATGCTTTGGATACGCTGAGTCGGCAAGCTCCCTGAGACGCACTATAGCCGCAGAAGCATCCGGCGAGCCGAAAACGGCACTGCCCGCAACAAGCACATTTGCACCCGAACCGGCGGCGGCTTCAACGGTAGAATAATTTATTCCGCCGTCAACCTGAATATCAACGTCAAGACCTCTGCTCTCTATCTGCGTGCGCAAAGCTTTGACCTTTTCCGTCATTTCCGGCATAAACGATTGACCGCCGAAGCCCGGCTCTACCGTCATGACGAGCACCATAGACAGCCTGTCGAGATATTCAAAAACCTCGGTTACGGGAGTTGCGGGCTTTACACTTATGCCGGCCTTACATCCGCAGGCAAGAATTTTATCCACGGTCTCCTTTATCGGAGAGTCGCTCTCGGCATGGAAAGTTATGATATCCGCCCCCGCCTTTGCGAAATCCTCTATATATTTCAGCGGTTCGCTTATCATAAGATGAACGTCAAAAACTATATTTGCCTTATCTCTTATGCTTTTTATTACGGGTGCGCCGAAGGTGATGTTCGGTACAAAACGGCCGTCCATAACGTCAAGATGCAGATAATCCGCACCGCTTGCTTCCATTCTTGCCGCCTCCTCTCCGAGACGGGAAAAATCGCTTGCCAAAACGGACGGAGATATTTTAATCATACTGCCACACCTTTCGACCTGTCTGCGGTCTTTTTTATATATTTAGTTTATTATAACAGTTTTAACGGCACAGGTCAATAAAATAAAGCCATGTTTAAATAAGTTTAATTTTTGATGTCCTTGACTTTTTTTCGCCGCTCGCTTATAATATCGGTGTTTTCGTTAACATCCGAAGCACGGGAAACGGAGAGATTAAAATGCCTGAATTCAAGTATCAGCTTCACTGCCACACGACTCCATGCAGTGCTTGCAGTATAATGTCGCCCGAAGAATTTGCCGAAACGCTCCGCGATTCGGGCTATGCGGGTGCTTGTATCACCAATCATTTTTATAACGGAAACAGCGGAATTGACCGCTCACTGCCGTGGGAGGATTTTGTCGGTGCATACGAAAACGACTATCTCGAATGCAAAAAATACGCCGACCCTCTCGGCGTTGACGTTATTTTCGGAATCGAAGAGGGCGTAGGCGGCGGACTCGAAATACTTTGCTACGGCGTAACTCCCGAAATGCTGTATGCGCACCCCGAACTGAGAGAAAAAAATCCCCGTATCTGGCACGATGTGCTTTCTCCTCTCGGCGTTTTGATAATTCAGGCTCATCCGTTCAGAGAAAGGGCATACATCACGACTCCGGGCATTCTTCCCCTGGAACTTATCGACGGTTTCGAGGTATACAACAGCGAAAACACACCCGAATCAAATCAGCGTGCAAAAGAATTTGCCGAGTTGCACGGCGAACTCATTTTAACCTCGGGCGCAGATTCTCACAAGCCCGTAAACCTTGCCTGCGGCGGCATTTCTTCTCCCTTCCGTATAAGCTCCTCGGAACAGCTTGCCGCCGTGCTGAGAAGCGGAAATTACAAGGTTATATGTGATAAATAAATCGAGTAGGACGGCTTGTTTCGTCCTGCTCGATTCTTTTTGTAATCAAAAGAGCACGGCGGAAAACCCGTCGTGCCCTCTTAAATCAATCAATATTTGAAATCGGTGTATCTTACATGGGAGGTGCCGGTTGCCGTACCCTTACCTATGCTGATATCAATGTATACCTTTATGTCGAAATCGACGGAGAGCTTTTCAAGACGGCCCGTAGCCGCATCAACAACGGCAACTGCCTTTGCATTTGAATAGCTTTCTTCAATCTTCGCGCCTGCATAAGTACCCTCAACCGCATCATAAACGACCTCGGCGGTCTTGTGGTCATAGTAGCCCTTATCCTCATTGCCTACGCAAAGTCCGCACTTGTCAAGGGGAGCGTTGGTGGACTTCTTATCCTTGGAGCCGACGCTGTTGCCGCCCTTTATGTTAAGCGTGATTGTATATTTTCCGTTTGCAAGAGTGCAGTTTGCACCGGTAACGTCATTTGCGGTAAGGGTGCTCTTGCGGAGATAATGTCTTCTGGTGTCGCTGTCCCAATTACCCTTGGTAACGGTGGTGGTATATTTATTTTCTTCGCCGATACCCGCAAATTTATAAACAAGACTCTTAAGAGCTTTAAGAGCAACGCCCGCATCAAGAACCTCGTTATCGGTTGAACGGGTCTTGTTGAAGCCTGCTTTTGCGTTAAATGCGCCGGTCACTGCGTTGTTGTAGAGAGCAACGATGTCAGCCGTTGCTGTGGGAGCGGTAAGCTCGGCAACATTGACGGTAGTTTCGACTGCCGCCGTGTCGGTTGAAGCCTCTTCCGAGGGAGCGGAAGCATCGTTGTCCGTACCGACGATATCCTCGGTAGCGGGTTCTCCGATTGAAGCAGTGGATTCTTCGTCCGAAACCGACTCGGTGATTTCTTCGTTTGCGGCAGTAGTGGTTTCGGGAGCCTTAGCGTCATCGCCGCAGGCAACAAATGCAAATACCATAGCGAAAACAAGGAGGAGTGCTGCAAGCTTTTTCATATGAAAAAACTCCTTTCAGTTTAATTCGGTGCTTTTCGCCGCACCTTTTTCTCGGGTATTATAACATAGGATTTCCTTTTTTGCAATAGTCAGAACTCACACTTTACCGCAGCAGTTTTTGTACTTTTTGCCGCTTCCGCAGGGGCAGGGGTCATTTCTGCCGACCTTTTCTTTCTTCCTGACGGTTCTGCCCTTTTCGCTTCCGTCCGAAGCTCCGCTCGTTCCCGTTATCTGCGCCGCCTGCTCACGCTTGGTATCTTCTTCGCTCTTGATAACTATGGTAAGAATCTGCCTTGCGGTATTTTCACGGATATCCTCCGTCATACAGTCGAACATTTCGGAGCCTACCTGCCTATAGGCAACAACGGGGTCGGTTTGAGCGTATGCTCTGAGACCTATACCCTTGCGAAGCTGATCCATGGCATCAATATGATCCATCCAATTGCGGTCAACGTTTCCGAGAAGCACTCGCTTTTCAAGCTCACGCATAACGGGTACGCCCGCCGCATCCTTGCCGAAAAGCTCCTCGCGCTTACGATAGCTTTCGTGCGCACGCTCCAAAAGAAGCTCCCGTACAGCTTCTTTATCGAAGCCGCCGCGGAAATCGTCCTCAACGGTAAGCCAGCCCTTAAATTTTTCGCGCAGACCGTCAATGTTCCAATCATTCTTCGATACATGGTCGGAACAGAATCCGTCAACCGCCTCGTTTACGCAGCCGTCTATCATTTTGAGTATTATCTCGCTTATGTCATCCTCGTTGAGAACCTGATCGCGCTGACTGTAAATAAGCTCTCTCTGACGGTTCATAACATCATCATACTGCAAAACGCTCTTTCTTATTGCAAAGTTTCTGCCCTCGATTTTTTTCTGGGAGCTTTCGACTACGTTTGAAAGCATCTTCACATCAAGGGGCATATTCTCGGGCGTTTTGAGCGTTGTCATCATTCCCGCTACTCTTTCGCCGCCGAAAATACGCAGAAGATCATCTTCGAGAGAAAGATAGAAACGGCTTGCGCCGGGATCTCCCTGTCTGCCCGAACGTCCTCGGAGCTGATTGTCTATACGTCTTGATTCGTGACGTTCCGTGCCGATAATGAACAAGCCGCCTGCGGCTCTTACTCTGTCCGCCTCGGGCGCTATCTCGGCATCGTATTTCTTTTCGAGAGCGGTGTATTCGCTTCTCGCCTTAATGATTTCTTCGTTATCCGTTTCGGCAAAACCCGTTGCCTCGGCTATTATTTCCTCGGTATAGCCCATACGGCGAAGCTCTGATTTTGCAAGATACTCGGCATTACCTCCGAGCTTAATATCCGTTCCTCTTCCCGCCATATTGGTGGCAATTGTGACGGCGTTTTCTTTGCCCGCCTGAGCGACTATTTCGGCTTCCTTTTCGTGGTGTTTTGCGTTGAGGACCTCATGCTTTATGCCTCGCCTTTTGAGCAAAGCGCTGAGAAGCTCGGATTTTTCAATCGAAACCGTACCGACAAGCACGGGCTGTCCTTTTGCGTGGCATTCCTCTATGGCATCAATTACCGCGTCGAACTTCGCCTTTTCGGTTTTGTATATGACGTCATTCATGTCCTTGCGTATCATCGGCTTGTTTGTGGGAATTTCGATAACGTCAAGACCGTAAATTTGGTTAAATTCCGCCGATTCTGTCATTGCGGTACCCGTCATGCCCGAAAGCTTTTTGTAAAGACGGAAATAATTTTGGAAAGTTATCGTTGCAAGCGTTTTGCTCTCGTGCTCAACGCTGACGTTTTCTTTTGCCTCGATTGCCTGATGAAGGCCCTCGTTGTAACGTCTGCCGAGCATGATTCTGCCCGTAAATTCGTCAACAATAAGCACCTCGTTATCCTTAACAACATAGTCGACGTCACGGCGCATTACTCCGTTCGCCTTTATCGCCTGATTTATGTGGTGCTGAATCGTCATGTTTTCGGGATCCATAAGATTTTCGAGATGGAAAAACGCCTCCGCCTTGGCAATACCGCTCTTG
>CAYNUD010000041.1:0-12788 GCA_964400315.1 uncultured Clostridium sp.
GCTCTCGGAGATTTTGCACTCTTGAGAGTGAAATTAACCGTAACGGTTACCTTTTCGTCGTCTTGCGAAGCCGTGAAATTCTTGCAAATGCAGGAATAATCGTCATAGCCGACCTTCATCCATTTGTCCCTGTAAATTGTGTCGTTATCGAGGAAGGCGCGGTAAATATTCGGAACAAAGCCGCTTGAGGAAGCGGGGGAGGGATTGACAAGCTCTTTCTCCGAGGAAATATAGCTTACGATTTCACCGCTTTTTTCGTTGAACGAAATACTGCCGCCGTTAAATCCAATCCTGCAAACACCGTTTTCCGAAATGACGGAAGAAATTTTGCCGCTTATGTCGGGCGTAAACTGATATTTTTCTTTGACGGCGTGCTGTTCAAAGGCAATTTCATCCTCGCCGTCATAGTAATAAATGTTTATGTGGCAGTCACAATCGCCAACGGGAAGCTTGAATTCTATATCGTATTTTTTGCTCTGCTCCGGCTCAATGTCGAGGATAAGCTCGTCCGCCGCAAGAAGAATGTTGCCGTCCTTGACAGCCTCCCAAACCGCCGTGAGATACGAAGCGTTTTTAAAGCGGTTGGTGTTTGTGAATGTCAATACACCGTCGGAATATTCGGCTCTGACAGGACGGTAAACGTTTTTCATTTCTTTTGCACCGGTGTGAAGCCGTCTGTCGGGGTACATAAGTCCGTCAACGCAGAAACAGCCGTCATGTCTCCATTCGCCGTGGTCGCCGCCGTAGGTAAATTTGAGTTTACCGTTTTGGTGATATACCGCATGATCTGCCCATTCCCAAATACATCCTCCCATAAGATTGGGGTACTTGTAGAAAAGCTTCCAATATTCCTCAAGTCCTCCGGGACCGACGCCCATGGCATGAGCATATTCGCAAAGGAAAAACGGCTTCGGAGTGTATTTCTTGCCCCTTGTGTGTTTGCCGCATTTTTCAACGTTTTTGTGATTTGTATACATTTCCGACACCACATCATAGCTGTGACGGGGCGTTCTTATCGCACCCTCATAATGTACGGGAATTTCGGGACATACTTCGTGCAAAAATTCATAGCACTTATCCTGACAGGCCCAGCCGCCCGCTTCGTTGCCGAGTGACCACATAATGATGCCTGCACGGCTTCTGTCACGAAGATACATTCTTTTAACTCTGTCAAGATATCTCGGCGCCCATTTGGGGTTGTTGCTGATGAGATTGAAATCATTGTGCGGTTCACAGGCACAGCCGTGAGTTTCGATATCGGCTTCGTCAATAACGTAAAGGCCGTAAATATCGCAGAGAATAAGGAAGGCGGGGTCTGGAGGATAGTGTGAGGTTCTGACTGAGTTTACATTCAGCGACTTCATCAATTTTATATCGTTTTCCAAATCCGAAAAGCTCATTACATATCCGTTTTTGTAATGTGTATCGTGATGGTTTACACCCTTGATTTTTATTGCCTTACCGTTGACGGTGAAAATATCTTTCTTGATTTTAACTGTTTTAAATCCGATGAAATTTCTAACGGTCATGATTTCGCCGTTTGCATCGTAAAGAGTTGTAAATGCGGTATACAGTGTGGGGATTTCGGCATTCCAAGCTATAACGTCAAGTCCGCTGAAGCTGATCGCGGTGTTCTTGCCTGCGCAAGCGCTCTTTGATGCAATCAGTTTTTTACCGTCGTATATTTCTGTTTTCAGCAACATGCCGTCTGTAAATGAATCAACGGCGGCGTTGACAGTCAAGTTCCAACCCATAGCGGTTTCTTTTGTTCGGTAATAAATATCGTTTATGTAGGCACGGGGCATGTTGTAAAGAAGAACGTCTCTGAAAATTCCGTTTTCTCTGAACATATCCTGACATTCGAGAAATGTTCCGTTTGACCATTTATGAACCGTCGCAAGGATTTCATTTTCTCCGTCTTTGAGATATTTCGTTATATCGAATTCCGCCGTGTTGTGAGCTCCCTCGCTGTAGCCGACAAATTCACCGTTTATATACAAATCAAGGCAGGAGATTACGCCGAGAAACGCTATGAAACAGTTGCCGCCGTTTGAAGTATATTCAAAATTTTTGCGATAAACTCCCACAGGCTGCTCGTTCGGAACATAGGGAGGGTCATCATCGAAGGCGTAGGGGCAGTTTATGTATGCGGGAGCTTCATAGCCGGTTCTCTGCCATGTTGAAGGTACGGTGATTTTATCAAAATCGGTTGATGCCGTATCAATTACATCCGGCATTTCGCTGTTTGATGAAAAATATTTAAAATCCCATTCACCGGAAAGCACTGTGACTATATCCGAGGAAACACGTTCTTTTTTAAATGGAGTTTTTGCGAGCGCATTTTTGCTTGAATAGGGAATTGTGTAGGCTCTGCCCTCCCTTTTGTTCAATTCAAAAATCGAAAAATCATTGAAATTCGTGCGGTTTAAGATGTACTTCATTTTTCAGCAGTCCTCTCCTTGAGCTTTTTAATCATTATTTTTGCCGCTTTATATATATCGCCGCATCCGAGAGTGATTATAAGATCACCGCTTTCGGCGTTGTCAACGGCATATTGCGCCACTTCTTCAAAAGATTCAAACCAAACACTGTCGGGTATTTTTTCGACGAGCTGAGAGGTATAAATATCATAAGTGTTTACCTCTCTTGAGCCCATAATTTCCGTCATTATGCAGCGATCGGGAATTTGAAGGACTCTTACGAAATCGTCAAAAAGAATGGCGGTTCGTGAATAAGTGAACGGCTGAAATACTGCCCAAACCTTTTTATAGCCCATATTCATGGCGGTTTTTAATGTCACCTCAAGTTCCTTGGGATGATGGGCATAGTCGTCCATTATCGTTATTCCGTCGATTTCCGCAAGCTTTTCAAAACGTCTGCCGGCACCATGAAAATCCGATATACCTTTAACGCATTGCTCAAAAGTCGCACCTGCCGACATTGCGGCGGCAATAACCGCAAGTGAATTATATACGTTGTGTTCGCCCGGTACGGAAAGAGATACCGTGCCGAGAACTTTACCGTTTTTTACAAGGTCGTATGAGTCGTATTCGGCGTGATTTATAATGTTTACGGCTCTGAAATCGTTGCTTTCACCGAGACCGAAGCTTATAAACTGTTTGCCGTCGGTTTCTGCGGCGGCAATGGCACTGCGTGAATTTTCATCGTCGCCGTTATATATGACCGCTTTGGTCGCCATTGAAGCGAATTTTGCAAAAGAGCGTTTGATATTTTCAAGATTTTTGAAATATTCAAGATGATCCTCGTCAACATTGAGAATTACCGCAACATCGGGTGACAGCTCAAGAAAATGGTCGCAGAATTCACAAGCCTCGCAAACCATGCACTCGCTGTGACCTACAATGCCGTTTGTCCCTGTCAGCGGGAGTTTGCCGCCTATAACGGCAGAGGGATCAAGGTCGGCTTCGAGGAGTATTTGAGTGAGCATAGAGCTTGCGGTCGTTTTTCCGTGAGTTCCGCTTATACAGATGCAATCGGAATACATACGGGTTATCGCACCCAATACTTTGCTGCGTTCAAAGGTCGGTATACTTGATTCCTTTGCCGCGACAAGTTCGGGATTATCGGGAAGAATTGCCGCTGTATAAACTATCATTTCGGCACCGTTGATATTCTCGGCACGCTGTCCGAGAGTTACGGGAATTCCGAGAGCGCGAATACGAGCAAGAGTGTCGGTTTCATTGTTATCCGAGCCACTTAGAATATAACCTTCTTTATGCAGAATTTCGGCTATAGGGCACATACCAGAGCCGCCTATTCCGATAAAGTGTATTCTTTTAACGGTTTTAAGAAGCAAATCAATGTCTTTCATGCGTTCTCCTTTCACAAAGAGTTCTTTTAGATTATTATAATACATCATACAGTAAAAATAAAGAGAAAGTTTGCTTTATTTTCTGTTTTTTTAGTAACGGCAAAGCAACGGGAACATAAAATGGTAGTGTCAGGTCTGCGAAATCCAAAATCTATGGAGGTGCAAACATGAATAAAATCGAAAAATTTATAATAATCGGAGGAGATCGCCGTCAGCTTTACATGGCGGATTATCTTGAAAAAAACGGATACGGTGTTTCCGTATACGGTTTGCCTGAAAAAGGCAGAGAGTGCACAAAAGATCTGAAAAAAAGCGTGAGCGATGCGCAGGGAATCATTCTTCCTTTGCCGGTGACGCGTGACGGCAAATATATTTATTCCGTTGTACCGCTGAAAGAAACGCTTGACGAAACCGCGGCTCTGTTCACAGAAAAGCATACAGTATTCGGCGGGATGTTCAGCCGAACTCTTAGAACAAGGCTTGAAAAAAGCGGTGCGGAAATATACGATTACTTTGAGCGTGAGGATGTAACGCTGATGAACTCCGTTCCGACGGCTCAGGGAATACTTAAAACTATGCTTGAAAATATAGAATTTACCGTTAATTCGAGCAAATGCGCGGTGTTCGGTTATGGCAGAATTGCCAAGGTAACTGCGAATGTGCTTTCGGCTATCGGCGCCGAAGTTACGGTGTGTGTGCGAAAGAAAAACGATATTGTACTTGCACAGGTGAACGGATATAATGGTTGCCTCATAGATGATTTCCGCAATATCGCTTCGGAATTTGACGTTATTATAAATACCGTACCCGCATGTGTTATCGACAGAAGCATTCTCGAAAATGTAAGAGCGGATTGTTTGATAATTGATGTCGCATCCGCTCCGTACGGTACCGATTTTGCCGCGGCGGATGAGCTGGGTATAAACGCTTTGCAATGCTCGTCACTGCCTGGTAAAACTGCTCCGAAAACAGCAGGCAGAATTATCGTTCAAGGAATATTGAATACCCTCAAGGAGAGAGAATATGAGTAAGCTGACAGTCGGATTCGCACTGTGCGGATCCTTTTGCACCTTTGAAAAAGCAATTAACCAGCTTGAATATTTGAGCAAAAAAGAAATTGATATCGTTCCGATAATGTCATTTAATGCTTCAAGTATTGACAGCAGATTCGGAAAAGCAAAAGAGCATAGGGAACGAATAGAAAATATATGCGGAAGAAAGGTCATTTGTACTATAGCCGATGCAGAGCCGATAGGACCGAAAAAGCTACTTGATATACTGATAATAGAGCCGTGTACGGGCAATACTCTCGCAAAATTAGCCAACGGAATTACCGATACACCCGTAACACTTGCGGCAAAGGCTCATTTGAGAAACGAAAGACCCGTTCTCCTTGCACCGGCAACAAATGATGCGTTGTCTGCGGCGGCGGCAAATATAGGAAAACTTCTCAACACAAAAAACTTTTTCTTTGTTCCGCTTAAACAGGACGATCCGAAGGGAAAACCACGCTCGATAGTATGCGACTTTTCACTTACCGAAACAGCCATGCTTGAAGCACTGAACGGCAGACAGCTACAGCCGTTAATGCAATAGAAACAGTCGAAAGGGGGATATGCACTGCGTATCTCCCTAAAAATTTTTCTTATTTCGTAGCAATAAGATAATTGTACTTGAAAAATACATAAAATGTTGATATAATCTAAATAATTGTAATGTAAAATGGAGGAAGTATGAAAGGTAAGCTGATTGTAATTGAAGGTCTTGACGGTAGCGGTAAATCAACACAGGAGGAGCTTCTCAGGGAGAGACTTTCACAATGTAACATTAAAATCAATTGTATAAAGCTGCCGAATTACTCCGATCCCGCATGTGAGCCTGTAAAAATGTATCTTGCGGGAAGATTCGGGAACAAGCCTTCGGATGTAAACGCATACGCGGCAAGTGCTTTTTTTGCAGTTGACCGTTTTGTCAGCTACAATTGCTATTGGAAAGACGCATACCTAAACGGAGAGGTCTTTTTGGCTGACAGATACACTACCTCCAATGCCTATCATCAACTCACAAAAACGCCGAAGGGCGAATGGGACTCATATCTTGGTTGGCTTGAGGATTTTGAATACGTCAAACTCGGCATTCCGAAGCCCGATGCCGTTATCTATCTCGATATGCCCGTCGATATATCTCAAAAGCTCATGAGCGACAGATATCACGGAGACGAATCGAAAAAGGATATTCACGAAAAAGATGTTGAATACTTGAATGCCTGCCGTGAAGCGGCCGATTACGCTTGCCGTAAGCTCGGTTGGTCACGAATTATCTGCGGAGAAAACGGCGAACCGCTTCCGAAAGAGATTATTTCCGACCGTGTTTTCGATGCCGTTTCAAAGGCGATAGGAATCGCGCTGTGATGATACGATATGCAACTGAAAAAGACAGAGGGTTTTTGATTTCTCTGTGGCAGGAAGCGTTCGGCGATGAAGAAGAATATATCCGATGCTTTCTTGACAGCTTCTTTAATTCGGGTAATACACCTGTGGTTGAGATAAACGGAGAGGTTGCGGCAATGCTTTTTCTTCTCGAAGGAAGCATGAGCATCGACGGTAGAAATTATCCCGCATATTATTTATTTGCCGCTTGTACCGCCAAAAAATACAGGGGCAGAGGAGTTATGGGTAAGTCGCTCGAATTTTCTGCAAAGGAAGCGCAAAAAAGCGGACGGGCTTACATTTGCTTGAAACCGGCCGAAAAAAGCATGTTTGATTTTTATGCGAAATACGGTTATATCGGGATTTTCGGAAGAAGAAGTGTTACCGTTGAAAGACAAAGCGGCAAATCGTCGGAGGAAGCTTGCGAAGCCGCAGATTTGTTTCATCTCAGAGAAACGGCTCTGCATAACTGCAATCATTTTGTTTGGAGCAGAGAATTACTCGATAAGGCTCTTCTTTTGAGTGAATTCGGCGGAGCGCGGCTGTTTGTTAACAGCAAAGGCTATTCACTTTACACATTAAATGACGAGGAATGCGCTGTAATGGAATTTGCCTTTACAGATGAATATATTAACAATTTTGCGAATTATATTTTTTCAACCACACCGTGTAAGCGTGTTAGATTTTCGCTTGCGCCGACGGGAGACGTTGATGCGGATTGCGTATGCGATGCGATGGCGTTGCCGTTGAACGAAGAAGCGAAAAAGGCAGTTCACGTATTTGCGGATGCTTATTTAGGTCTTACACTCGAATAGGAGGAACTTATGCTGTATATTTTTCTTGCCGACGGCTTTGAAGAAGTTGAAGCGATTGCCGCAATTGATGTAATAAGACGGGCACAAATTGAAATAAAAACCGTATCCGTGAACACCGATAAATCCGTAACGGGAACACACGGAATAAAAGTAGTTTGTGATGAGGTAGCAACGGATGTTTCGCCTTGTGACAGCCTTGACGGTATTATATTACCCGGCGGAATGCCCGGCACAACGAATCTGCTTTTCAGCAAAGAGGTCAATACTTTTCTTGATTTTTGCGATTTGCACGGCAAGCTCATTTGCGCTATTTGCGCAGCGCCGATGATACTCGGAAGAAAAGGACTGCTTAACGGGAAAAGAGCCGTTTGCTTTCCCGGTTTTGAAAACGAACTTGTCGGAGCTTTGCCGTATGACGGTCTTGTGTGTACTCACGGCAATTTAATAACCGCAAAAGGAATGGGATGTGCCATTCAATTCGGTCTTGAAATAGTCAAGTATTTTAACGGCGATTCTGCCGCAGATTCTCTAAAATCGACTCTGCAATGCTTTTAACAAATAGTTTCTATATTAGGAGGCGTAGCAATGAATAACGAAGAAAACAATCGTAAGCAACCGTTTGAAGTTCACATAATCGACGATGATGACGATGTGCTGCTTGACCCCTCACAGCTTGACGAGCTGACGCCCGAGCCGACTCCGCAGAAGAAAAAATTTGAAGTTCATATCGACGAAAACAGCATCGAGGACTATAATCCCGATGACCAAAGGCCGAGATATAACGGCGAGGTTTACTTTTCCAATCGTAAGCCTATCAAGCCACGTCCCGTTGAAAATAGTGAAGCCGAACAGCCCCGTCAGGCAAATCCCGTAAAAAAGCCCGCAAAAAAGGCGGTCGACTCGGTTTTTGCCGTGTTCTGCGCCGCAGTGCTCGTTTGTACTACGGTTCTTTCTCTGATTTCACTTTCATGTATTAACGATGTGCTTGCGATTACCAGAAGTGACGAGGATGTTGTGGTTACGATACCTAACGATGCGACAACAAATGAAATTATTGATATTCTTGCCGATGAAGGACTTGTAAAACAAAAAGTTTTTTGTAAAGTGTTTTATAAATTCATCACGACTTTCAAAAACATTAATAAGAAGAAGCCCGTCGCAGAGCCGGTATATCTAAGCGGCGTGTATTATGTTCAGAAAGACCTCGGATTAGAGGGATATCTGACAGAATTTACCGAAACACAAACAACTGATGAAACGGTAACCTTAATATTCCCCGAGGGCTGGACGATTTATCAAATGTTTGACCGACTTGACAAATTCGGTGTATGTTCGAAGGACAAGCTCATCGCATCGCTTAAGGGAACTGTTTTCGAATACGATTTTGTTTCCGAAATTCCGCAAAACTCTCAAAGAACACTTGCTCTTGAGGGCTATTTCTTCCCCGAGACATATGAATTTTACGAGTCAAGTGACCCGAACAGCGTAATTAGGAAATTCCTCGGCGAATCCGAAAAGAGATGGACCGAAGAATATCAAAAACAAGCGGAAAAGCTTGGCTATACGAGAGATGAA
Organism: uncultured Clostridium sp.; assembly: GCA_964400315.1. Lineage (GTDB taxonomy): Bacteria > Bacillota > Clostridia > Oscillospirales > Acutalibacteraceae > CAG-177. The sequence goes on from CAYNUD010000041.1 coordinate 8,652, forward strand.
ATCATAATTATTGCTTCCATTATTCAGCGTGAGGCAGCAAACACCGAACAAATGGGACTCATTTCTTCCGTTATTCACAACAGACTCAATCATTCCGTTTCGTGGCCGACTCTCGGATGTGATTCAACCAAAAACTATATAACAACTTATATTGCACCGAATGATTCCGCTGCGGTTAATTATATGACAGCCTATGATACGTATTATTCGCAGGGACTTCCGCCGGGACCGATTTGCAATCCCGGTGACGATGCGATTCATGCCGCACTTTTTCCAGATGATACCGATTATTATTATTTCCGTCACGATAATTACGGCAAAATCTATATGGCAAAAACACAGTATGAGCATGACGAAAACGGAAACAAGGTGCTCAGAGCGAATAATAGCTGATTTTCGGAGGAGAAAATGCTGATAAATAACAAACCCGAACTGCTTGCTCCCGCAGGTGATTCGGAAAGATTAAAAGCGGCTGTTGAATACGGAGCCGATGCGGTTTATCTCGGCTCCGACAGTTTCGGAATGCGTACCGCCGCGGCTTCTTTCGGCGGTGAAGAGCTGAAAAAAGCCTGCGATTACGCACATACCGCAAATACCAAGATATATTTGACATGTAATACCGTTCCTCGAAACGACGAACTTTCACGTCTGCCGTCCTTTATTGAATTTGCGGCAGAAAGCGGCGTTGATGCTTTTATCGTTACCGATATCGGCGTGCTGGATATTGTAAAAAAATATGCGCCTCGGATTGACGTTCATATTTCCACTCAAGCGGGAATAACAAATTATGCCGCCGCGAATGCTTTTTACAATTTGGGCGCAAGTAGGATAGTTACGGCGCGTGAGCTTTCTCTTGAGGAAATTGCACAGATTCGCGTAAAAACGCCCAAAGAGCTCGAAATTGAGTGCTTTGTTCACGGAGCTATGTGCGTATCGTTTTCGGGAAGATGCCTTCTTTCGAACTATTTGACCGGTCGAGACTCGAATAGGGGCGATTGCGCTCAACCGTGCCGCTGGAAATATTCCCTTGTTGAAGAAAAAAGACAGGGTGAATACTATCCCGTTTTTCAGGATTCAAGCGGCACATATATTTTTAATTCAAAAGATATGTGCCTAATAGAGCATATACCAGAGCTTGCCGAGGCGGGAATAAACAGTTTCAAAATCGAAGGCAGAGCTAAATCAGCCTACTATACCGCTTCTGTTGTAAATGCCTATCGCTGTGCTCTTGACGGATACTTTGCTTCCGACTTTTCTCATGATTATAAGCCCGAGCAGTGGATGCTTGACGAACCGAGGAAGATGAGCAACAGGCAATATTGCACGGGTTTCTATTTCGGTTCCCCGTCTGAAGATGCAAGCATTTACTATGACGGAGGATATGTGCGTGAATGGGATGTTGTTGCCGTTGCGCTTGAATGCAAAGACGGCAGAATATACGCCTCTCAGCGTAACCGTTTCTTTGAAGGCGACGAGCTTGAAATTATGGTAAAAGGCATTGAACCCATTAAAATTCGTGTTGAGGATTTGCAAAACGAAGCGGGGGAGTCGGTGAAAAGCGTACCTCATCCCATGATGAAGCTTTCTTTCAAATGTTCCGTCGATGTTCCGTCGGGGGCATATTTGCGTGCAGAAAGGAAAAACGCTTAATGAGTTATTACATAATTGTTTTTTGGTTGCTTTTTGTTTGCTTTATTTTGTTTTCGGAAAGACAAAGCATATATAAAACGGTTTCGCGAATCAAGAAAAGGAGAAGAATTACAATGAACGAAATGATAAACGAATTTGTCGGCAGGGAATGTCTTGTATATACATCATCTTCGGTCGGCTCGATAACGGGAACGATAACAGATGTAAAAGAGAATTGGATAACTTTGAAAACCGCCGATTCGGTTGAGCTTATCAATCTTGATTATGTTATCAGAGTAAAGGAATATCCTGTCGGCAAAAACGGAAAAAAGAAAAAGGTTGTCTTTTAGTACAATATTACGAGCTGTCGCTTTTGCGGCAGTTCTTTTTCTTTTCATCAAAATAAACCGTAAATTGTGTTTCCTCTTGACATTACTTCAAGATTTGGTATAATGATATCGGTAAAAATTCGATTTTTGGAGGATAACTCATGGCAAAAAAGCCCCAATATAACAATGACAGCATAGTTGCCTTGAAGGATGAACAGAGGGTACGTCAAAAGCCCGCCGTAATTTTCGGCTCCGACGGTATTGACGGCTGTGAGCATGCTGTATTTGAGATAGTTTCAAATTCTGTCGACGAAGCAAGAGAGGGCTTCGGAGATAAGGTTATAGTTACCAGATTTGCGGATAATTCCGTTGAAGTTCAAGACTTTGGCAGAGGCTTACCCGTTGATTATAACAATACCGAAAAACGCTACAATTGGGAGCTTGTGTTCTGTGAGCTTTACGCAAGCGGAAAGTATGACAACGCCTCGGGCGGAAGTTACGAATTTTCTTTGGGTACGAACGGTCTCGGCCTGTGTGCAACGCAATATGCTTCCGAGTATATGGAAGCGGAAATCCACACGGGCGGATTTAAGTATACTCTTAACTTCAAAAAAGGCAGACCGGACGGTGAAATGCAAAAGGAGCCGTATTCAAAGCGCGATACGGGCACACGCATAAAATGGCGACCCGATATCGAGGTGTTTACGGATATTGATATTCCGCTTGAATATTTCCAAGATATGCTGAAGCATCAATCGGTTGTTAATGCGGGAGTTCGCTTTATTCTCAAAAATCAGGTCGGAAAGAGCTTCGAAACCTTTGAATACTATTATGAAAAAGGAATTGAAGATTATATTGCCGAACGTGTCGGCGATGACGCTTTAACGGGCATTCAAAGCTGGAAGAACGAATCCGAATGCCGTGACCGTGACGATCTCGGCCCGTACCGTCTTGTGACAAATGTGGTTGTTGCTTTTTCGAACAAGGTGCAGTTCAAGGAGTTCTACCATAACTCAAGCTATCTTGCGAACGGCGGTTCACCGGATAAAGCCGCAAAAACGGCATTTTTGTCTCAGATAGATGCTTATTTAAAACAGAACAACAAATATCAAAAGAGCGATGCAAAAATCAATTTTCAGGATATCGAAGATTGCCTCGCAATAGTTATTTCGTCTTTTTCGACTCAGACATCTTATGAAAATCAGACCAAAAAGGCGATAAACAACAAAGGTATTCAAGATTCGATGACAGCTTTTCTAAAGCACCGACTTGAAATATATTTCATTGAAAATCCGCTTGAAGCCGAGAAAATAGGAAATCAAGTTTTAATAAACATGCGTTCCAGAGTTAAAGCGGAAAAAACGAGGCTCGGTATCAAGGAATCGCTTATTCAGAATGTCAGTAACCTTACGAACAGAATACAGAAATTTGTCGATTGCCGCAGTAAGGATGCAAATATCAGAGAGCTGTTTATCGTTGAGGGCGATTCCGCTATGGGAGCCTGTAAGCAGTCGAGAAATTCCGAATTTCAGGCGATAATGCCGGTCAGAGGTAAAATTCTCAATTGTCTCAAATGCGAATACGACCGTATTTTTAAGAACGATATAATTACCGACCTAATAAAAGTAATCGGGTGCGGTGTTGAGGTCAAATCAAAACCGAAATCGGGTAAGGACCTTATTTCTTTTAATCTCGATATGCTTCGTTGGAATAAGATAATTATTTGCACGGATGCGGATGTCGACGGCTTTCATATAAGAACGATGATTCTTGCGATGATTTATCGCCTTATGCCGACTCTCATTTACGAGGGTAAGGTATTTATTGCCGAATCGCCGCTTTATGAAATCAACTGCGGTGACGAAACATGGTTTGCTTATACCGAAAAAGAGAAATCCGATGTTCTTTCACGGATTGAAGGCAAAAAATATTCGATACAGCGTTCAAAGGGACTCGGCGAAAACGATCCCGATATGATGTCCCTTACAACTATGAATCCCACCACGAGGCGGCTTATTAAAATCGAGCCGTCAATGGCAGAGGAAATGGCGCGCAAATTCGATTTGCTTCTCGGTGACGATCTTGCGGGAAGAAAGGATTACATTGCTCAAAACGGTCATCTTTATCTTGATTTGACCGATGTTTCATAATTAACGGACGGAGAAGTGTTATGGCAAAA
>CAYNUD010000042.1:0-12643 GCA_964400315.1 uncultured Clostridium sp.
AATGCAAGATTGTGCTGAACGCCGCCGGGGATAACCTCTTTTGCTTCCGCTATCATCTTCTTCGAGGTAGCGCATTTCTTGTCGAAATAGTTTTCCTCATAATTCTTGAGAGCCGAGGGGCTGATTGAATAAATCGGCTTCTTGATGAGCTCATCAAGCTGCTTTTGAACAGCCTTTGCATCGGGGTATGTAATGATACCGTGATTTGACATTTTCTTTTCCTCCTAAAGATTTATTTTCCTTTTACATTGTAACACATACAATTAAATTATTCAAGACCGAGTTTTTTTGCCATTTCGGCAGTTTTAAGCTCCAACAGCTTGGAAACGCCTTCCTCCTGCATCGTAACACCGTAAAGCATGTCCGCTTCGTCCATTGTGCCTCGGCGGTGAGTGATGAGAATGAACTGCGTGCTACCCGTCATTCCTCTGACATACTGTGCATAGCGGGTAACGTTTACATCGTCAAGCGCCGCCTCAACCTCGTCGAAAATGCAGAACGGTGCGGGAGTTACTCTGAGTATTGCAAAGAGAAGTGCGATTGCCGACAGTCCCTTTTCACCGCCCGAAAGCAGGTCAATATTTTGAACATTCTTTCCCGGAGGCTGAACCCGTATGTTTATGTTGCATTCGAGAACATCCTGCGGATCGTCGAGCACAAGCTCCGCCTTACCGCCGTCAAAAAGGTCTCGGAAAGTCTCGCCGAAATTGTTGTTGATTCTTCGGAACTGCTCTCTGAAGCGTTCCGCCATTTTTTCGGTCAGCTCATCAATGAGCTTGACAAGCTCGGCCTTTGATTTTTCGATATCGCCGACCTGACCGCTCATGTATTCGTATCTCTCGGAGACCTCCTTGTATTCCTCAACCGCTCCGACGTTTACGCTTCCGAGCGCGCGGATTTTACCCTTGATTTCCTGCAAAGTACGCTGTGCCTTGGGAACGTCCTCCGGAATGCTTCCGACCTCCTGCGCTTCACGCAGTGAAAGCTGATATTCGTCATACAGCTTGTTTCTTGCGGTTTCAAGCTCACGCTGTAACGTCTCTCTGCGCTCCTCAAGCCTTGCCACCTCACCGCCGAGCTTTTCTCTTTGGGAGGTCATGTCACGCTCCTTTGTACGCAAAGCGGTACTGTTTGCCTCCGCCTCGTTGCGTTTTACAATACGCTGTTCTATCTGTTCCTTGGTATGGACGGCCGTTTCTCTCAGGCGCGCCGCTTCAAGCTCCAAAGACTCGATTTCTTTCTCGGTCTGTTCGCTGTTTTTGAGGATGGCTTCGATTTCCTCTGAAAGTGAGCCTGCGCGACGGCTGTACGCTTCTTTTTGTCCGTTGCAGGCATCTATAGTTTCTCTGCAAGCCTCGGCTTCTTTATGTAATGCGACTATTTCGAGGTTCAGCTCATTTTGAACGTGTGTCGATTCCTCACGCAGTCTTTCGAATTCCTCTCTGCGTTCATCAAGCTTGCCGAGCTCCGATGCAAGAGCTTCGCTTTCCGCCGTAAGTCTTGATATCTCTTCGTCGGCACGCCTTTCGGCCTCGTGAGCTTCCTCTATACGGCGTGCTGCCGCCGATTTTTCGGCTTCCAACTCGTCGATTTGACCGCTTGCGGCCGCATATCTGTCGTTAACCAGACGAAGTTCGCTTTCGGCACGGATGATTTCTTCCTGCGTTTTTGTAAGCTCCGCTTCGGAAGCATCAAGTTCCGCCTGAACGCCGGCAAGCTCCTCGGAAAGAGTCTTATATGCGTTCTGCCTGTCGGAAAGCTGTTTTTCAAGACCCGCAACGGTTTCCCTGAGCGCCTCGATTTCGGAAATTCTGCTTAAAAAGCCCGCTCCCGAGCCTCTCGAACCACCCGTCATCGAGCCGCCGGCGTTAAGCACCTGACCGTCCAGAGTAACTATCTTAAAACGGTAGGAATATTTTTTCGCCATGGCAATTCCGTTGTCTATGCTGTCAACCACCGCAGTTCTGCCGAGCAAAGAACATATAATGTCGGCATATTTTTTGTCGTATTCGAGCAGTTTATCCGCCATTGCGACAAATCCGTCGCACTTTTCAAGCCCGCTTTCGTTAAACGTTCTTGCCTTGACGGAGGTAAGCGGCAAAAACGTCGCTCTGCCCGCTCGGTTTTCTTTCAAATAGTTTATCGCCCTCTTGGCGGCGTTTTCGTCGTCGGTAACGATATTCTGAATCGCCGCACCCAATGCGGTTTCAATCGCAACCGCATACTCCGAGCTTGCTCCGATGAGTTGCGAAACAGTACCGTGAATGCCCCGAAGCGCACCTCTTTTGGCCTCCCTAATGACCTTTTGAACGCTTCCCGCATAGCCGTCAAGGTTCTTTTCGAGATCGTCAAGCATTTTTATTCGGGCGTTCTTTTGATATATTTCTAAATTCGCGTTTTCAAGCTCTTTGCGCAACTTTTCGACCTTACCCGCACGGGTCTCTATTATCATTCTGTAGCCGTCAAGGGCATTTTCGTGCTCAGCCGCCTCGTCACGCAGTTTTTTCAGCCTTGCTTCCGCCAGCTCTTTTTCCGAACAAAGAGTTTCGAGCATATCGCTTCTTGAATTTTCGGCTTCCTCTATCGCCTCGATTCTTGCCGAAAGCTCTCTTGCAGATGAAACGGCAGTCGAACGTTCAACCCTGATGTCGGCAAGCTTCATTGCCGCCGCCGCCGATTTTTCACCTATCTCCTTAGCTTTTTCGCTGTTTTCGCTGTTTTTTCCGATAAGCTCTCCCAAACGGTTCAGCTCTGCGGCAAGTTCCTCGCGCTTTTTATTTGCGACAAGCTCCTTTTGCTCGATTTCAAGCTGTGCCTGTGCGATTTTTTTATCGGTTTCTTCAATAAATTTTTCGCTGTCGCCCATGTCGGCGGTGATTCTCTCCACGGTCTGCCTGTTGTGCTCCAGCGTGCTCCTTTCAACAGCAACTTTTCCGTCGATTACAGCCGCCTGCTCCTCGCAATCCGATGCCGAATTTCTCATGCGCTCGATTTCAAGCGTAATATCCTGACCCTCTTTTATGACCGCCTCGATATCTTCAATCAGCTTAACAAGTGCCGTTTCCGTTTCATCATACTGTGACTCCGCTATTGACAGCCTGTGCTCCTGCTCTTTGAGTCCGTTCGTGGATTTTTCTATCGTATGTAACCACAAACCGATTTCAAGAGTCTTTTTCTCATCGGCAAGAGCAAGGAATTTTATCGCCTTTTCGCTCTGAGTTTTGAGCGGCCCGATTCTTCCTTCGAGCTCTGCGATTATGTCCCTTAGTCTTACAAGATTCTCCTCCGCCTGTTCGAGGCGCCTTGAAGCGTCGGCTCTGCGGTAACGGAAATGTGATATTCCCGCCGCTTCCTCAAGCATATCTCTTCTCTGCGTTGAGCGTGCGGAAACAAGATCGGCTATCCTGCCCTGTCCGACCATAGAATATCCGTCTCTGCCGAGACCCGTATCCATAAACAGCTCATGAATATCCCTGAGACGGCAGGTTTCGCCGTTTATCATATACTCGCTTTCACCCGAACGGTAATAACGCCTTGTGACCGCAACTTCGTCCTTGTCACAGCCGTTAAGACTTTTATCCGTATTATCAAGTCGCAGAGTTACCTCGGCATACCCGAGAGGCTTGCGCTGACTCGTTCCGCCGAATATAACATCCTCCATTTTGGCTCCTCGAAGAGTTTTCGTCGATTGCTCGCCGAGAACCCAGCGCACAGCATCGGAAATGTTACTTTTGCCCGAGCCGTTGGGTCCGACAACCGCCGTTATTCCTCTTCCGAATTCCAAAACCGTTTTGTCCGGAAAGGATTTGAAGCCCTGCATTTCAAGTGCTTTTAATATCATTTGATTACCTGACCTTTATCCGCCCCGCACAGGCAGGGCGTAATTTCAACTTCGTATTTCTTAAGCCCCTCGCGGCGCTGTACCGTACACTCATAGCCCCTTTCGGCAAGAGCGGATAGGTTGCATTTTCGCTGTCCCGTCATCTTTGAAACCGCATCGGGGGCAACAAAAAGCGTATATTTGCCTTTTTCTTTATTATTAAGCTCTTCGAGCACCGCATTAAGATAAATGCGTCCCTCGCAAAGCTCTCGGAGCGCGGGATGATACGCACCGGCATAAAAGCCTTCCTCAACTCCGCCGCCCGAATGCAAGCCGACTCTTATTACTTTTATCCCGACGTTTTCAAACATCGGTATCAGCCTTGCGCAAAGCTCAACCGCCTCGGGTACTCCCTCGGGCACAAACTCTCCGCTTTCCGCAAGAGCGCACAGACGTGTCCCCTTGAGCACCACCGTAGGATATATTCTTACCGTATCCGGCTTCATTTGTATGATTTTCTCTGCCGTCTCTATGCTGTCCGCCGCATCGGAGCCGTACAGACCCGTCATCATTTGCAGTCCCGTTTCAAAGCCGTATTCTTTCAGCAATGAATGTGCCTGCTCAACCTGTTGCGCCGTATGTCCACGTTCATTGAGCGCAAGTACCCTGTCGTTAAGGCTCTGCGCTCCGAGCTCCACCGCCGTCACGCCGTATCTCTTCAATATTTCGCATATTTCACGACTTATTCCGTCGGGTCTTGTGGAAAGCCTTATCCCTTTGAATATTCCTTTTTCGATATATTCATGTGCGGCTTCAAGCAGTGATATCATATATCCGCGTTCTACCATGGTGAAGCTGCCGCCGAAAAACGCTATTTCTCCGCCCGATGCCTCGCTTTGGGACAAAGAGCGCATTGCCGTGCGTGCCGCTTCGTGAACCTCCTGCGGAGTTATCTCCCTCTGACTGCCCGAAATGCTCCGCTGATTGCAAAAAGAGCATGTGTGCGGGCATCCCTTGTGAACAACGAACAACGCAACGTTTATATGCTTCATTTTATTCCCATCAGCTCCAAAGCTTCCTTTGCGGCATGCTGTTCGGCCAACTTTTTGCTTTTGCCCGTGCCGGTACCGATAACATTGCTGTTGAGGTGAACCTCCACGGTAAAACACTTGGCATGGTCGGGTCCGCTTTCGCCAGTCAAAACATATTCGATATGCTCCTCGGGATTACGCTGAATAACCTCTTGGAGAAGTGTTTTGTAATCGTTCGTTTCTTTTATGGTATCATTTCTCGCAACAAATCTCAACGCAAGTTTTGCCGCTTCTTCAATGCCTCCGTCAAGATACACCGCCGCCAACACCGCTTCAAAAGCATCGGCAAGAATCGACGGCTTGTCTCTGCCGCCCATTCTGATTTCACCTTTGCCCAGAAGCAGAGCCGAACCGATATCAAGCTCCCTCGCAAAGACGCACAACGCACTTTCACAAACTTTTGCGGCACGGTGCTTCGTCAATTCGCCCTCGGGGAAATCGTAGTTTCTGTAGAGATATCCCGCCGACACAAAACCGAGAACGGAATCTCCGAGAAATTCAAGCCTCTCGTTACAAACGGTCGAACTTCCTTTTTCGTGGGCATAGGATGAATGGGTCAGCGCCGTTTTCAAAAGAGAGATATCCTTAAAATGATATCCGAGATTGTTCTGCAATGCTTCCAACTTTTCGTCCATAGCGTTCTTCCTTATCCGATAACTTCTTCTATCATTTCGGCAAGCTCCTCGATTGAAATGTCGAGATCTATTTCCTCGTCAAATTCAATCTCAAACTCGCCCTCGATCGAGAGAACAAGCTCTTCAAGCTCGTCCTCGTCGTTAATAAAGTCGCTCAGCGGCTCCGAACCGTCCGGCTCGCAATCGGTGAATCCGAATTCGTCGCAAATCATGTAAATCAATTTCTCAAGGATCATAATTATTCCTCCTTAGATGCTGTCAATATGACAATCAGCCTTTGGCAATTTGATTTCTCAGACTGTTTAATCCTCTTTCGGCAAGCATTTCATAACGCTGCCGTTTGTCTCTTATTTTTTCGGAAAGCGGCGGTAAAAGCCCGAAACTCGCTCCCATGGGCTGAAAATTACTCACCGTACCGTCGCTGATATAGCGCGCAAGAGCGCCCGTCATCGTATCGCACGGCGGTATGAACGGCTCTTCACCGCACACAAGCCTTGCGGCGTTTATTCCGGCAAGCAAACCCGACGAAGCGGATTCCATATAGCCCTCAACGCCCGTTATCTGTCCGGCAAAGAAAAGACCTTTTCTTTTTTTAAAGGAAAAATCGGCTTCAAGCAGACGCGGCGAATCAATGAACGTGTTGCGGTGCATAACGCCGTATCGGACAAACTCGGCACCGTGCAGTGCGGGTATCATGGAAAACACCCTTTTTTGCTCGCCGAATTTGAGATTGGTCTGAAAACCGACAAGGTTATACATCGTTCCCTGTGTGTTTTCTTTGCGTAGCTGAAGATTTGCCCACGGACGGTGCCCTGTTTTGGGGTCAACAAGACCCGCGGGCTTCATCGGTCCGAAGCGAATCGTATCATGCCCCCTCGATGCCATTACCTCTATCGGCATACAGCCCTCATAAACGCCCTTGCGTTTGTCAAATTCATGTGTCGGAGCACATTCCGCCGAAATAAGCGCCTCATAAAACGCCTCGTATTCTTCTTTATTCATCGGGCAGTTTATATAATCGTCCGGCTCGCCTCTGTCGTACCTCGACTGCATGAACGCCCTTTCGAGATCAATGCTTTCGGCCGTGATTATCGGTGCCGCCGCATCAAAAAAGCTGAGATTTCCGCCGCAAAGCTCCTTAATTTTTTCGGATATCGACTCGGAAGCAAGCGGTCCCGCCGCAATTATTGCAACACCCTGCGGAATTTCGGTAACTTCTTCGCGGCAAAGAGTTATTTCCTTTCTCGAAAGAATTTTCTCCGTCACAAGAGCGGAAAATTTATCCCTGTCAACCGCAAGAGCTCCTCCTGCGGGAACGGCCGTTTCCTTTGCGCACGCAACGCACAAGGAGCCGAGAAGCTCCATTTCCGCTTTCAACATACCTGCCGCACAGCCGAGGCGCATTGCCTTGAATGAATTTGAGCATACAAGCTCCGCAAGACCCTCGCTTCTGTGAGCAGGCGAAAATCTCAGCGGCTTCATTTCGTAAAGCTCCGATTCTATTCCTCTTTCGGCAAGCTGCCATGCCGCTTCAACACCGGCAAAGCCGCCTCCGATAATTTTAATTTTATCCATTCTTTTTCTTTCCCGCCGACTTTTTGTATCCGCATCCCGCTGTCATGCAGGTCAGTCTGCCGCTTTTGTTTTTGAAAAGAGTCTTACCGCAGTTCGGACATTTTTCATCCGACGGTGCATCCCAGCTCATGAAATTACACTTCGGCCAACTTGAACAACCGTAAAAAACATGACCTTTCTTGGAACGGCGTTCGATAATATCGGAACCGCACTCGGGACATTTCGCACCCGTATTCAACACAAGCGGCTTTGCGTTCTTGCATTCGGGATAGCCGGGGCACGCAAGGAATCTTCCGTATCTGCCCGTCTTTATCACCATCATCCTGCCGCACTTTTCGCACGGAATATCGGTGGTATCCTCCTCAAGCTGAATTTTGACATCCTTCATTTCTTCCTTGGCTTTTTCAAGGCTTTTTTCAAAGTCGACGTAAAATTCATCAAGCATTTTTACATAGTCCGCTTCGCCGCAACCTACTTTATCGAGGTTGGTCTCCATTTGTGCGGTGAATTTGGTGTTTACTATCTTGGGGAACCGTTCCTTGAGCAGTCCCGTTATCGCGCCGCCCAGCTCTGTGGGAATAAGCTGCTTCTGCTTGCGCTGCACATATCCTCTTTTAATTATCGTTGAAAGTATCGTCGCATAGGTGCTCGGTCTGCCGACACCGTTTTCTTCAAGCTCCTTGATGAGCGATGCCTCGGTGTAGCGTGCGGGCGGCTGAGTGAAATGCTGCGCCGGATTCAGTTCGCGAAGCTTAAGCTTCTCATTCGCCTTTATTTCGGGGAGCACTCCCTTATCCGCTTCCTCCTCGGGAATATCATACAGACGGGTGAAGCCGTCGAATTTTATCGAATAACCGGCCGCCGTAAAGATGCAATATCCGCTTTCGGAGGGCTTTGCCGCTTTTATCTCCGCTTTGACGGTATCCTGAACGCAGTTTGCCATAAGGCTTGCGATAAACCGCTTCCAAATAAGACTGTAAAGTTTGTATTGGTCCGAAGTAAGACTGCCCTTTACCTGTTCCGGTGTTATATAAGGATTGGTCGGACGTATTGCTTCATGGCCGTCCTGCGCATTGGCTCTCGATTTGTAATATACGGGTTTTTCGGGTAAATATTCTTTGCCGAACATTTCGGTAATATATCCGTTGACCGCGCTCCTTGCTTCCTCGGAAATTCTGAGTGAGTCGGTTCTCATGTAGGTTATCAAACCGAGCGTGCCGTGGCCCGTCACGCTGACACCCTCGTAAAGCTCCTGTGCCGTTCGCATCGTTCTCTCCGCCTGAAAACCGAGTTTTCTCGATGCCTCCTGCTGGAGCGTTGAGGTTATGAAGGGCGGTGCGGGTTTTTTCTTTCTCGTGCCCTTTTTGACCGACATTACCTCGTATTCCGCCCCGTCGAGACGTTCAAGACAGGCTTTCGCCTGCTTTTCGTCGGTAATTTTAAGCTTACCGCTTTCATCGGCACTGAGCGTTGCCGTGAAAATTCTGCGCTGTGCGGTAGCAAGCTTTGCCGTTATCTCCCAATATTCTTCGGGAACAAACGCTTTTATTTCATTCTCACGGTCAACTATGAGCCTTACCGCCACGCTCTGCACTCTGCCTGCGGAAAGACCTCTCCTTATTTTTTGAGAAACAAAGGGACTGAGCCGATATCCGACAAGTCGGTCGAGTATTCTTCTTGCCTGCTGTGCGTTTACAAGGTCAATATTGACTTTCTTGGGATTTGCCATGCCGTTTGCTATTCCGGTTTTTGTTATTTCATTGAACGTAACTCGGTTTTCGCTGTCGAGGTCAAGACCGAGCACCGTTGCCAAATGCCACGAAATGGCTTCTCCCTCACGGTCGGGGTCGGCCGCAAGGTAAACCGCATCGCTTGCGGCAACCTTTTTTTGAAGCTCCTTGACAAGAGACTCCTTGCCCTTAATAAGGGCGTATTTCGGCGCAAAATTGTTTTTGACGTCAACGCTCAATTTTGCCGCAGGCAGGTCCCTTATATGACCCTTGGATGCGACAACGTCATATTCTTTGCCGAGATATTTTTTTATAGTATTCGCCTTGGCGGGCGACTCAACTATTACAAGCTTAGACATTATTTTTCTCCTACGCTTATTTCAAAATATACGCTTTACCGTCCGTCTGCTCGATAAGATCAAGCATCTCAAGACGCATAAGACTTGATATAACCTTGGGAGGTCTGAGTCCGCTCTTCGCTATTATGTCATCCGCATACAGCGGCTCCTCCCCGAAAAGATTATAGACCGTAAGCCCGTCGGGGTCAAGAGTTGACGGGGCTTCTTTTTTAATTTTTACCGATTTTTCTTTCTTCGGCTCCTCTAAAACGGGCTTTGTAACTCGCATATGTGAAATATCTATGATATCGGGATACATTGCGGCATACGGCGAAAGAATATCCTTTGCGTTCGTAACCGCTTTTGCGCCGTCCATTATCAAGCGGTTTCCGCCCGTATATGCGCTTTCGAGCACACTCCCCGGAATGGCAAAAACCTCTCTGCCCTGCTCGTTTGCGGCTTTCGCCGTTATGAGAGAACCGCTCCCTTCTCCCGCTTCAACAACAAGAACGCCGTGACTGATGCCCGAAACTATCCTGTTTCTTATCGGGAACGTAAATTTTGATGCCGATTCAAACGGTCTGAATTCGCTGATTATCGCGCCCGTTTCTCTGATTCTTTTGCGCATCGCTTCGTTTCTATTCAGATATCTTGTGCCGAGACCGCAGCCCATAACACTGACCGTCACGCCGTTTGCTTCGAGCGCTCCCTCATGCGCCGCACTGTCAATTCCGAGCGCTCCGCCGCTTATGACCGCCGCTCCCGCATATGCAAGGTCGCTTGATATCGTTCGGGCAATGCAAACGCTTTCCCGTGTAGGCTTTCTTGTGCCCACCACGCCGATTGATATTTTGTCCTTGATTCTCGAAAGATCTCCGTCAACATACAAAATAACGGGCATATTATTTAATCTTTTGAGATTTTCGGGAAAATCGTCATCCATCGGAGTACATATACCCCAGCCGTTCTTTTCACATATTGCTATAATTTCTTCGGCTTCCGAAAGCTTGATGCGGTTCATTTTTGAAATCTGACCGACGGTGAATACTCCCTGTGCCATACGCTTGTTGGCGTCCGTATTGTAAAGTTCCTCCGGGTCGGGGAACGCGCAAAGAGCTTCCTGCGTTTTTACTCCCGGACCGAGTATCATTGAAAGCCATACCCAATACTTTGTTTTGCTGTTCATCTCTTCAACTCCCATGATAATATTGCCGCCGCCGCGGCTGCGTTAAAAGATTCGGCACGTCCGCACATCGGTATCGTTACCGTCTTCTTGCAGACAGACACGGCTTCAACGCTGAGACCGGAGCCCTCATTTCCCACGCAACAGACAACTCCGCCGTTTTTCCCGACCTTTCGTATATCCTCTGCCGATGAATCGGGTACGGAAGCCATGGTAAGCATTCCTCTTTCGTTCGCCCAATCAAGAACCTCGGGCAGTCTGTCCGTTTCGATAACCGACATTCTCAGCAACGAACCCATCGAAGAACGCAAAGCCTTCGGATTATATATATCACATCCGCCGCTGACAATCAAGCCGTCAAGCCCGATTGCTTCAACACTTCTGCAAATCGCTCCGAGATTTGACGGGTCTTGCAGGTTTTCCAACGCAAGGTACTTTCCGTTCGGCTGAATTTCCGCCACTCGGGAAGTGTCTCGCATTTTGCATATGCAGAATACTCCCTGCGAACTTTCCGTGCCGGAAAGCTTCTGCGATATCTCCGTAGCTATTTCATTGCACACGGCGCTTTTTTCCATGATTTTCGAAATATATTCTTCGTATTTCCATAACGCCTTTGAAGTAAAAAACGACCTGACTATTTCTATGCCGCTTATTGCCGCATCAAAACACAGTCTTGCTCCCTCAAGCAAAAATTCACCGTTTTCTCTGCGAAACGATGCGCTCTCCGCAAGCCTTGCGGCATATTTTATTTTTTCGTTGGTTCTGGCTGTTATCTTTTCCATTATTGATACCTTAATATATGTAATCTCTTTTGCCGCATTCGTCGAGGCTGTTAATCAATGCAAAAAATCAGAGATGCAACATAGTTTACACTTGCCGCATCTCTGAAAAGCGTTTTTAGTTGAGTGCCGCCTTTGCCTTTTCGGTGAGAGCGGTGAAAGCTGCGGGATCAGCAATAGCTATCTCGGAAAGCATCTTTCTGTTGAGGTTTATGTCCGCCTTCTTAAGGCCGTTGATGAATGAAGAATAATTCATGCCGTTCATCTTGCAAGCCGCGGAAATTCTGGTAATCCAAAGACGGCGGAAATCACGCTTCTTCTGCTTTCTGCCGATATATGCATAGTTGCCGCTCTTCATGACAGCCTGCTTTGCGGTCTTGAAGAGGTTGCTCTTTGAGCCGTAGTAGCCCTTTGCGAGCTTGAGAACTTTATTTCTTCTCTTTCGAGTCATTATAGCGCCTTTAATACGAGCCATGGTTTATATCCTCCGTTATATTAGAAAATAGGTTTACAAAGTTCCGAATTATTTATAAGGAACAAGGCGTTTGATCTGCTTGCAATTGGTGGTATCTGCAACAGAAACCTTGCGAAGATTTCTCTTACGCTTTGTGCTCTTTTTGTTGAGAATGTGAGATTTGTAAGCATGGGCACGCATGGGCTTGCCGTTCTTTGAAATCTTGAAGCGCTTTTTCGCGCCGCTGTGAGTTTTGATTTTAGGCATGGTTGTTTCCTCCTTAAAATTTTAACCGAATATTACTTTGTGCTCTTGGGAGCCATAAACATCAGCATTTGTCTGCCTTCAAGCTTTGCGGGCTTTTCAACGCTTGCACAGTCCTCAAGCGCCTGTGCGCAACGGGTCATCGTAGTGAGACCGAGTTCGGGGTGAGCCATCTCTCTGCCTCTGAAACGGATTGACACCTTTACCTTATTGCCTGCGGCAATAAACTTTCTGGCATGATTGATCTTTGTCTCAAAGTCGTGAGTATCAATGTTGAGCGAAAGCCTGATTTCCTTTATTTCAACAACCTTTTGGTTTTTCTTGGCTTCCTTCTCTTTCTTGGCTTTCTCAAAACGGTACTTGCCGTAATCCATGATTTTACATACGGGCGGTTTTGCCTGCGGCGCTATCTTAACAAGGTCAAGATTTTTCGCCTCCGCAAGTTTAAGTGCCTGAGAAGCCGACATTATGCCGAGCTGCTCACCGTCATTCGAGATAACTCTTATCTCTTTATCACGGATTTCTTCGTTGATTTGCTGTTCCTTGCTGCCGATGTTAAAGCACCTCCCTGAAGTTTCGATAAAAAAGCGAGGCAGGGAACGCTCCGAGCCTCGCATAAATAATCAACGCTTACAACGGGCATATACCCGATGCATTAAAAGCTATTGACCGACGCGAGTTAATCTCGGAAGGTGAGAGCACCTGCTCTGCTTTATTGTGCAAGTTATTTTAATACATCAGCGTCGCATTGTCACTAGTTTTTTTCGAATTTCT
>CAYNUD010000043.1:0-12605 GCA_964400315.1 uncultured Clostridium sp.
GCCGACCGTCAGCCAGAATTTACGCAGATTGACCTTGAAATGTCCTTTGTCGATATGGAAGATGTGCTTGCCATAGGCGAGGGCTATATGGAAAGAGTGTTCCGCGAAGCTCTCGGCGTTGAGGTGAAGCTTCCTCTGCCCCGTCTCACATATAAAGAGGCAATGGAGCGTTACGGCAGTGACAAGCCCGACACTCGCTATGCAATGGAAATTACCGATTTGAGCGAAACGGTTGCACATTGCGGCTTCGGCGTTTTCACCGGTGCGATTGAAGCGGGCGGCAGTGTCAGATGTATCACCGCAAAGAACGCCGTGAACACATTGACAAGAAAAGAAATCGACAAGCTTACCGAAACGGCGAGAGGTATCGGTGCAAAGGGTCTTGCATGGGTGAGAATGAACGAGGACGGCTCTTTCAGCTCTTCCTTTGCGAAATTCCTTACCGAGGATGAAATGTCCGCTTTGCTTGTAAAGGCAGATGCCCACGCGGGCGACGTTGTGCTTATCGTCGGCGACGGTAAAAATTCAACCGTTCTTTCGGTTCTCGGCGCACTTCGACAGATTGTCGCAAAGAAGCTTGATATAATTCCCGAGGGACAGTACAATCTCCTTTGGATAACGGAATTTCCGTTCTTCGATTGGGACGAGGAGCTCGGACAGTTTGTTGCCATGCACCATCCGTTCACCGCTCCCATGGACGAATGTCTCGAATACCTCGAAACCGACAAGGCGAAAGTCAGAGCTAAGGCTTATGACCTTGTTCTTAACGGCATTGAGCTTTGCTCCGGCTCGATAAGAATAACCAACCCCGAGCTTCAAGGCAGGATATTTACTCTTCTCGGTCTTTCCGATGAGGAGGCACACGCAAAGTTCGGTTATTTGCTTGATGCGTTCAAGTACGGCGCACCGCCCCACGGCGGCATGGGTATAGGCCTTGACCGTCTCATCATGCAGATGCTCGGTTGTGAATCGTTGCGTGACGTTATTGCCTATCCTAAGGTTCAAAATGCAAGCGAGCCGATGACGGATTGCCCCGCAGAAGTTGACGGCATACAGCTTACCGACCTCGGAATTGCAATAACGGAGCACGAATAATCGCATATACTGAATAAAAACCGTCTGAGAAAGGATGAACTATTTTGGCAAGAGTTTACAATTTTTCTGCAGGGCCGTCCATGCTTCCCGAAAGTGTGCTCAACAGAGCGGCGGCTGAAATGCTCGATTACAACGGAACGGGTCAGTCCGTTATGGAAATGTCCCACCGTTCAAAGGCGTATGAGCCGATAATTTACGGAGCACTTGACCTTTTCAAGGAAATTCTCGGTGTTCCCGACAATTACAAAATCATCTTCTGTCAGGGCGGCGCTTCAACGCAGTTTGCCGCAATTCCGCTTAACTTTATGAACGGCACGGGCAAGGCCGACTATGTTCTTTCTGGTCAGTTTTCCTCAAAGGCATATAAAGAGGCGCTCAAATACGGCGAAGCAAAGGCTGTCGCTTCCTCTAAGGAACAAAATTTCAGTTGCATTCCCGAGCTTGACAAGGCGAACTTTACCCCCGATGCGGACTATTTCTATATTTGTCAAAACAATACAATTTACGGTACACGCTTCACCGAGCTTCCCGATACCGGTGATGTTCCCCTTATTGCCGACGTTTCCTCCTGCTTCCTTTCGGAGCCGATGGACGTTTCAAAATACGGCGTCATCTACGGCGGTGCACAGAAGAATGTTGCTCCCGCAGGTTTGACCGTCGTTATCGTCAGAGATGACCTTCTCGGTAAGGCAAGAGAAATGACTCCTACCATGCTTGATTACAAGGTGCTTGCGGATAACGATTCGATGTATAACACACCGCCCTGCTACTCGATTTATATGTGCAAGCTCGTGCTTGAGTGGATAAAGAACCTCGGCGGACTTGAAGCGATGAAGCTTCACAATGAAAAGAAGGCTTCGATTCTTTACGATTTTCTCGATAACAGCAAGATGTTTAATAATCCCGTCAAGAAGAGCGACCGTTCGATGATGAACGTTACATTTGTCACCGAGAGCGAGGAGCTTAACGCCAAGTTTGTTAAGGATGCGGCGGCGGCAGGCTTTGTCAACCTCAAGGGTCACCGCTCCGTCGGCGGTATGAGAGCGAGCATTTATAATGCAATGCCTATCGAGGGCGTTGAAAAGCTCGTCGACTTTATGACCGAATTTGAAAAGAAAAACTGAACGGAGGGCGAAAATGTATAATATTCTCACTCTCAACAAAATATCCAAGGTCGGACTTGACAAGCTCGACAGTGCGAAATATGCCTGCTCCGATACGTTTGATGCACCGGATGCAATACTTGTACGTTCGGCTTCAATGCACGAAATGACCCTTGCTCCCGAGACTATTGCCATAGGCAGAGCGGGTGCGGGTGTGAACAATATTCCCGTTGCCGCATTCGGTGAACAGGGAGTTGCGGTTTTCAACACCCCGGGCGCGAATGCAAATGCGGTCAAGGAGCTTGTGCTTTGCTCACTTTTCCTTGCTTCGAGAAAGGTTGCTTCGGCGATTGATTGGTGCAAGACCCTCAAGGGCGAGGGTGATGCGGTCGGAAAGCTTGTCGAAAAGGGTAAGAGCGCATTTGCCGGTCCCGAAATTCTCGGCAAAACCATCGGAATTATAGGCCTCGGAGCGATAGGCAGTCTTGTTGCCGACGGCGCAAAGGTTCTCGGAATGGAGGTTGTCGGTTACACCGCTCACCTTTCCGACGAAAGAAAGGCTGAATTTGCGGCCAAGGGAATCAAACTTGTCTACGACATCGGTGAGTTGTATGCGGCGAGCGACTATGTTACATTGCATTTGCCCCTCAATGATGCAACAAGAGGTATGATAAACGCCGAGGCATTTGCGAAAATGAAGGACGGCGTTCGCATTCTCAATTTTGCCAGAGGCGAATTGGTCGAGTCCGCCGCGATAATCGAGGCTCTTGCAAGCGGAAAGGTGGCGGCGTATGTTACCGACTTTCCGACAGATGAGCAGATAGGTGTTGACGGAGTAACGGCGATACCTCACCTCGGTGCTTCGACTCCCGAGAGCGAGGAAAACTGTGCGGCAATGGCGGCGGTCGAAATAGCGGATTATCTCGAAAAGGGCGTTGTTAAAAATTCGGTAAATCTCCCGAATACCGCACTCCCCGAGACATTCGAAAGCCGAACCTGCTTTATTCACAATGAAGATGACGGCTTTGCGGCAGGCGTTACGGCGGCAGCGGCGGCACAGGGCGTTGCTGTCAAGAACCTATTTACCGCAAGCAAAAAAGGTATCGGATATACCGTAATCGACACCGATAAGCCTTTTAATACCGACACCCTTTCCGCAATCCGTATCCGTATACTGTGATTTCGAAACAGAACAATATTGGCAACACGGAATAAATCGGATTAAATTCAATACCAAATAAAACACAAATCGGGCTGCCACTCAGACAGCCCGATAGATTTTTAAATTAGTATGCCGAAAATTTTGTAAATGATTCGATGAAAGAATTGCCACCACGCGAAATCTACAGTTATGTCATAACGATAAATGCGGTTGCCATTCAAACCGACAGTAACAGTAGTTTTACCAATCTTTAATCCAGTGACACGCCTGTCTTTAACAGAAACAATATCATTATCATAAATAAAATAGATGGTATTATAGGCATCATCGGGGAGAGGTAAAGCGGTACTTGTCTTATAATAGACCGTGAGCGAAGTGCGAACTTGAATTGGATATGTAGCGACAGAACTTTTGATTATTCCGTCAACATAACAATATAATTAACGAAAACACTAAAGATAGAAACTTTTTAAATTTCATGCGATACCACCCATTAATTGTCTCATTTTATCCAACCGAAGAAAAAGTTTATCAGCCACCAAAAGAAAGAAAACTCAACAGTAACATTGTACTCGACAACGGTGCCGTTATTCATCAAAATAACCACGGTTGTTTTTCCGGTAGACAAGCTTTTTATATCGATGTTGCTATCCACGGTAGCAATGCTTTTATCGACGGAAAAGCAGGAAAAAACGGTACTCTTTTCTATATTTTTCAATTGAACGGTTTTTCCTGTTTTAGACTCAATATTTTTAATTATATGTTCGGCTTCACCTTGCAGAAGCGGCCTTTTTTCGTTTTCCGACATTTTCCAAGTGCTCTCAAAATCATAGTCTGTGAAAGATGATTTGTTTGAAAAATCTTTAGGAGAAAGCGATTTGACGTTGTAAGAATTTTCGGGAAACACATCACCGAAAGCTTTTTCTGTATTGTTCAGATAATAACAATTTTGAATTTTTGCAAGATGAACGGAAGAAGTTTCCGAGGAATCGGGATAAAGCAAAGTATCAACATGGCCGATAAGTCCGCCCATCTCGGAATAATGACCACTTTTTGATTCGGATTTAATTTGCCCCATGTTATAGCAATTGAAAATGTCATAAAATTGCGACCAAAAGCCGGATATTCCACCGACGAAAACATATTTTGAACCTGTAGAACAGATGTTTCCGATATTATAGGAATTGCTTATTTTATTATTAGAATTTCCGCAAATACCGCCCGTAAGAGTGAATAAATAATCATATGTGCCGGTAAGGCACATTGCTGTTACGTTGCCTCGATTTGAACTTTTAGAAATTTTTCCGTCCGTAAAACCGACAACGCCGCCGGTGAAAAAGTTAAAAGATATATTTTCGGATTCGCAAGAGGCATTAACATTTACAGAAGTGTTGTTTTGGCAAAACTCAATCTTAGGCTCGACACTATCAACGGTGCCGGAAGTTTTTGTAAAAAATCCTGCTATTCCGCCGACAGATACATCGTTTTTGGCGGATACGCTGATATTTCCGTATGTTATGCAACCGGAAATGATAGAATTAAATGCCTCACCACAAATCAAACCGGCTCTTATACCGTCATTACCGCTGATATTCATTTCGCCGACAACAGTGACATTTTCTATAATAGAATTTTTGATTGTGCCGAACAAACCGGCGACAGCGTGGTTTCCCCTCACATTGTTAATTTTCATATTTTTAACAGCAAAGGAATTTCCGTTGAATCTACCGCAAAAAGGAGAGTTTTCACTGCCGATTGGTGCCCAATTTTTGTAATCAGAGAGGTCGATATCATTCATTAAAATAAATTTTCCGTTAAGATTTTCACGCATACTGTTGAAATCATTTTCGTCATAAACGGGAATGTAATCACTTTCGCTTTCAGCGAAGGAGACTACACACATACCGAAAGATAAAATTAAAACCATGAAAAGTGATAGTATCTTTTGACAATTCATTAAAGCACCTCCTAAATTTTTACAAAAATACTTTACCATACAAAACAAACGATTTCAAGTACGATTATTGAGAATATTTGCTATTTTTTGCAAAAACTGAATCGCTTACACCTGTTACCTGAAAATATAAGGACAATTTGCGTTTTTAAGCATCCAATAAAACACAATCGGGCTACCACTCAGACAGCCCGATAGATTTTTGCAAAATTATATTGTAAAAAATTCTCAAATTATCTCAATTCATACAGCGCATCGCACAGGGCGGCGAGCTGAGGCGCGGTCATGCTTTCGGCTCTGACGGCGGGAGGGAAGCCGCATGCTTCAATCGCTTTCGCAACGGTCTCCTTGGATATTCCCGTACCCGAGCTTATCGAGTTTGAAGCGGTTTTTCTTCTCTGGCCGAAAGCGGCGTGAACCATGGCAAAAAACAGCTTTTCGTCCTTGACTGAAATATTCGGCATTTCCCTGATATCAAGGCGAATTACCGAGCTGTCAACCCTCGGAGCGGGCATAAACGAGCCTGCGGAAACATCGAACAGCTTATTCGCTTCGGCATAATAATCAACCGCAACCGTAACCGCACCAGAAAGCCTGCTCCCCACAGGGGCGCAAAGGCGCTGTGCCGCCTCACGTTGAACCATAACCGTTATTGCCTTGAGCGGCAATCGGCTTTCAAGCAGGGTCATAATTACGGGCGAGGTTATGTAATAAGGCAAATTTGCGCACACATAAACGGGCATTCCCTTGAATTTTTCCTCAATGAGTGCCGCAAGATCGGTTTTGAGCACGTCGGCGTTGATTATTTCCACATTGTCAAAATCGGCGAGCGTTTCGTCGAGAATGGGCAAGAGCCTTGTGTCAAGCTCTATGCAGACAACCTTTTTTGCACGTTTTGCAAGCTCGGCGGTAAGCACGCCGATACCTGCGCCGATTTCTATAACTCCGCTTTCGGAGTCAATTCCGCTTTCGTCCGCCATTTTCGGGCATACGGTGGGATTTATGATAAAATTCTGCCCCAGTGCTTTTGAAAAATGAAAGCCGTGACGGGCAAGCAAATCTTTAATTGTTCCGATGTCGGTAAGTTGAAGCATGACGTTAACCTCTTGAAATCGCCGAGTGAGCGGCGTTATTTTAATAGCCTTGTGGCTAACCTGTCAAAAAACAGGGCGCTGGTTGCCGAAAAATTGTTTATGCTAATGTTGACAATACGAAGGTAATAATATTATAATACATATGATAAGGTTGATGAAGGAAGAATTCGGAGGCGTATTATGTCAATTCTCATTACGGGCGGTGCGGGTTATATCGGTTCTCACACTTGCGTGGAGCTTTTGAATGCAGGTTACGATACCATTATACTCGATAACTTTTGCAACAGCAAGAGCGAAAGCATAAAAAGAGTAAAAGAAATTACGGGAAAAAGCGTAAAGGTCTATGATTGCGACATTCGTGACCGTGCGGGGCTCGATAAAATCTTTTCCGAGAATAAAATCGAAGCGGTAATCCACTTTGCAGGGCTTAAATGTGTGCCCGAAAGTATTTCCGAACCGATGAAATACTACGACAACAATATCGGCGGCAGCGTTACGCTATTTGAAGCAATGGCGGCGGCGGGCTGCAAAAAGATGGTTTTCAGTTCCTCGGCAACCGTTTACGGTAGCGAGAACATTTCTCCGCTTCGCGAAGATATGCCCGAGGGTAAAACGACCAATCCTTACGGTACAACTAAGCTTTACATAGAGAAGATACTCAAAGATATTTGTGCCTCAGACGGCGAATGGAGCGTTTGTCTGCTCAGGTATTTTAATCCTATCGGAGCGCACAAAAGCGGCAGAATAGGTGAGGACCCGAGAGGTATTCCGAACAATTTGGTGCCTTATGTCGCACAGGTTGCCGTCGGCAAGCTTGACCATTTGAATGTCAACGGCGACGATTACGATACACCCGACGGTACGGGCGTGCGTGATTATATTCACGTTGTTGATTTGGCGCTCGGTCACATTAAGGCAGTTGAAAAGGTGCTCGGTGCGACGGGTTGTTTCACCTACAATCTCGGCACCGGTAAGGGCTACAGCGTTTTGGACGTTGTCAGAGCGTTTGAAAAAGCTTGCGGGAAGAAGATAAACTACGTTATCAGTCCCCGCAGACCCGGAGATATCGCTACCTGCTATTCCGACCCTTCAAAAGCGAAAAGAGAGCTCGGTTGGGAGGCCGTAAGAGATCTCGATGAAATGTGCGAGGACTCGTGGCGCTGGCAAAGCAATAATCCCGAGGGATATTAATAAATAAAATCCGTTCTCGTTTGAGAGCGGATTTTTTGTAAAAGTATAGGAAACAGCGCTTTTTGCGCGGTTATTTGAGTTGCGCGAGAAAGGATATAAGCTTTAGCGTATTTCCGCTTTTGTCGGAATAGGCCGCACTTTGTCCCGACGGGGTTTTAATATAAAAGGTTTCGTCGATAAGCACGATCGTTGCCGATGAATTGTCATCAAACAAAATTTTAATATACCATGCACTGCCGTATTTTCTTTCACTTGCATCGGACTTTTCAAAATCAATGTTTGACAGATACGAAACGATATCGTTTTTCTGACTCTCACTGCATTTTCGATAAGCGTTGCCCGAAAGCATATTATAGCTGTTACTCCATTCGGCAGAAGAAATCTTTTTCGAGAGTATGTCGTCAAGAGTGATATTAGTTGTTTTTGTTTCGGTCGTTTCGGACGTTGTGCCGATTATAACCGAACTGTCAGAAGCCGCAACGCTTTCCTCGGTTAAAGGAGTTACGTCGATATAACTGTTTTCTGAATTTAACGCGCCGCAGGAAAGCGTATTTTTTTCTGTGGCGTAATTTTCAAACAGATTGGCTTGATACTCGGATTTAATCTCACTTTTTTTGCCTCGGATAAAATATATTTTGTTTTCGGAAGATACGGCGATTTCATCGGTGCCGTTGACATAAAAGAACGCAAGCCTGCCGTTTTTGTTTTCGTTGACAGCCTTGTTTAAATTGTCAATACGAGATCCCTTTGAGGTTACGGAATATACGGTTTCGTTATTATTTTTGAAAACGGTAATGCAGGAGATTATTTCGTTGTCCGCAAAAACAGGCAAGGTTATCGAATCCGGCAACAGCATGCTTGATTCACCGAGAGAAACATGATAAAATCCGACGGTTGATATTTTGTATGTCGTGTCAAAATTGCCGTATTCTGCGGCGATTGCACCGACAATATCGTATTTGTTCTTTTCGAGGAAGCTTTTTATTTCATCTTCGGAAAATCCAAGTTCCGATGATTCTGTTTTACTGCTGTGAGTGCCGAGAACGGATTTTTCCGTTTCATCAAATCCGGCATACATATCTTTCGAGGTCGACTCTTTTGCGTTGTTGGGAAAAGCTCTGATTACAGCCTCTTTTCCCGCAAAAATCGCCGAAAACACTACTAAAATCACTGCGGCGGCAGAAAGAATTTGTTTCCATGCGATTGGAGACGGTTGCCTGCCGTTTTTTGCATCAAGTATCATTTCGTCATCAAGCATACCGATAGCATCGAGCAATCTATACGATATCATAAAAAACACCTTCCTTTTTCAAGTATGAAAGAAGCCTGCCTCTGATTCGGTGAAGAGTTGTTTTGGTTTTGCTTTGACTGTAGCCGAATTTTTCGCTGATGTCCGCAATCGAGTCGAGATACCAATATCGGCAGATGAAGAGTCTCCTGTCATTAACGCTCAGCCCCTTGACAAATTCTCCGATTTTTTCGGCGAGCTCCTTTTCGTCCAATTCGTCATCAATGGTTTTGCCCGAGGGAACACAGCCGAGAAGCTCATCCAGAACCAAAGCTGTTTGACCACCGCCGCGTTTTTGGGCGTTTTTATCCCTCAGCTTGTTAAGGCATATCCTGCGAACGATTTTTCCGAGGAAAGCTCCCAATGCCGTCGGTTTTTCCGGAGGAACGGAATTCCACACGGTCAAATAGGCATCGTTGAGGCATTCTTCAATGTCCCGTCGGTCGGACAATATGTTGTTTGCGATTGAAAAGCAATAGCTGCCGTATTTTGCCGAAGTCTCCGTAACGGCGGCTTCGTCTCTGTTCCAAAACAGAGTTACGATGTCGATATCGTCCAAGCAAACACCTCCTTGAAATCTGAAAGGCCTTTCATACATAAAGTCACGAAAAAGGCAAAAAGGTTACACATTTTGAAAATTTAAAAGCCGCAAAAGCCGAAGCCTTTGCGGTAAAATTATGCTATTCTTTTGCCGTCTCTGAGCTTGACTTTTCCGAAAAGCGGAATTTTCACGGTTCCCTCAAAAGAGTCGCCGTCAAAAAAAGCATCCAAAACGATATCCTTGCCGGGCAGCAGGGAGGTTCGGATTATCACGTTGACATCGTTTCCGTTCTGCGTGACGCTTATAACGGAAATATCGGGGAGTGAAATGCCGGGAATATCCGTTTTGAAGCCGTAGGAGCCGTTGTCATCGAAAATTTCAAATCTGACATCTCCGGAAAAGAGCATTGATTTTACGGTACATGTCCACTTGCCG
This sequence comes from uncultured Clostridium sp., assembly GCA_964400315.1. Lineage (GTDB taxonomy): Bacteria > Bacillota > Clostridia > Oscillospirales > Acutalibacteraceae > CAG-177. The sequence continues at coordinate 9,864 of CAYNUD010000043.1, forward strand.
AGACCTATCATAAAAATACTTCCTTTACGCTGATTAATATACAAATACATAGTAACACAGTTTTAGGGATATATCAACATATAATTTATTTTTTTCGGACAAACACAGTATATTGTGGTCTGGATTTTATTTTATATATACATTTTAAATATAGGTATTTGTCGGGGCATATAACCCGACCTTAAGCCGTCGTCGGAAAGCCTTGATTTTGTTTGATTTTGGGACTTGAAAGCGGCAAAAAAATTAAGAAATTTTTTGAAAAAAGGCTTGACATAGCGTGGGTAATATGATATAGTATCAAGGCATGATGGAAAGTAGGGGTTACTATGCCCTGAAAGAATCCGCAAAACATGCAGATATGCGTTGATGCAGGAGGTGGCCGCTCTTTGAAGCGGGAAATTTCTGCGGAGTATGTCCGATTTTAAACCGGGCGATCGTATCCATTCGGCAGAGGGCATTTGTCCGAGGTCGGATTGCCGTTCAGGTTTTTCGTCAGTTTGCTCAAAAGCAGCAAGGGCATCTTGCGAGCCAAGCGTTTTTGGGTGAAATGATGAAAAATGGGGCGGCATGAAGCAAGGCTTTGCCGCTGCGGAAGAACCGCCGTTCCCGGGCGGTCTTTCTGTGTGGATACATAGGAGCAAATTGGCGAAAGCTGACCCGGAAATATTGTTTTTCCGGTTTTTTAAACCGGACGGGTTGAAACACCCGGAGCAGTTTCCACGAATTTGCGTGCCCGCCAATCATTTAAGGAGGCGTAACCATGGCAGTTAAGGGAAAAATCAGAATCAGACTCAAGGGCTACGATCACAGCCTTGTCGACAAGGCTGCGGAGAAGATCGTCGAGACCGCTAAGAGAACAGGCGCTCAGGTTTCGGGCCCCGTTCCCCTTCCCACAGAGAAAGAGGTCGTAACGATTCTTCGCGCTGTTCACAAGTATAAGGACAGCCGTGAGCAGTTTGAGCAGAGAACACACAAAAGGCTTATCGACATTATCAGACCCTCAGCCAAGACGGTTGAAGCTCTGACAGGTCTTGAGCTTCCCGCAGGCGTTGAAATCGAAATCAAACTTTGATTCTGCGCGTGCAGGTCAAGTTGGCTTAAATGTCAACCAATAACCTAAAGGAGGAAAGCAATAATGCAAAAGGCTTTAATCGGCAAGAAGATCGGTATGACTCAGATCTTCGATGAAAAGGGAAATGTTATCCCCGTAACGGTAATCGAAGCGGGTCCCTGCAACGTCGTAATGAAGAAGACCGTTGAGAATGACGGCTACGAGGCAGTTCAGCTCGGCTTCGGCGACGTTAAAGTACAGAGAGTCAACAAGCCCATGATGGGTCACTTCAAGAAGAACGATGTCGCTCCCAAGAAAACTCTTAAAGAGTTCAAGCTCGACGATATTTCGAGCGTTAACGTCGGCGACACGCTCAAAGCGGACATTTTCGCAGTAGGCGAGAAAGTTGATGTTATCGGCACGAGCAAGGGTAAGGGCACCGCAGGCGCTATTAAGAGATGGAACTTCTCCAGACTTAAAGAGTCTCACGGTACGGGTCCTGTTGCAAGACATGCCGGTTCATTGGGCGCTTGCTCCGATCCCTCGAGAGTTTATAAGGGAAAGAAGCTTGCCGGTCATCTCGGTTGCGAAAGAGTAACCATTCAGAATCTTAATGTAGCTAAGATTGATGCAGAGAACAACCTCATCGCCATCAAGGGCGCCGTTCCGGGTCCCAAAGGCGGAATCGTTGTTATCCGCAATGCAAAAAAAGCGTAAGGAAAGGAGTAGAAAAGAATGCCTACAGTATCAGTTTTTGACATGACAGGTAAAAAGGTTTCCGACCTTGAGCTTGCAGAAAGCATCTTCGGAATCGAGCCCAGCATACCCGCTATGCACCTTTGCGTAGTCAGCTATCTGGCAAATCAGCGTCAGGGCACACAGTCTACTCTTACCAGAGCAGAGGTCAGCGGCGGCGGAAAGAAGCCCTGGAGACAGAAGGGCACAGGCCGCGCAAGACAGGGTTCAACCAGAGCTCCGCAGTGGTACCACGGCGGTATCTCACACGGACCCAAGCCCCGTGATTATCACAAGGATGTAAACAAGAAGGTCAGAAGACTTGCTATTAAGTCGGCGCTTTCCGCAAAGGTTGCTGACAGTGAGCTTATCGTTCTTGACAACCTTACTCTTGAGAACATCAAGACGAAGGAAATGGTCAAGGTAGTTAACGCACTTGAGACCGGTAAGAAGGTTCTCTTCGTTCTTCCCGAGAAGAATGATGTTATCTATCGCTCGGCTCGCAACATCGCAGGCGTTAAGACCACTCTTGCAAGCACACTGAACGTTTACGATCTCCTTAACTGCGACACCGTTGTAGTTCTCAAGGATGCCGTAAACAAGATAGAGGAGGTTTACGCATGAGCAGAATAGCACAGGATATTATCCTCCGCCCCATCATCACCGAAAACAGCATGGACGGTATTGCAGACCGCAAGTATACCTTCGAGGTAGCCAAGGACGCAAACAAGATTGAGATTGCAAAGGCGGTTGAAGAGCTTTTCGGCGTTAAGGTTTCCAAGGTCAACACGGTAAATGTTGACGGTAAGCTCAGAAGATACGGCCGTTTCGAGGGCTATACCGCTTCTCGCAAAAAGGCAATCGTAACTCTTACCGAGGATTCCAAGTCCATCGAATTCTTCGACGGCATGATGTAATAACCGGTGAAACCGGACCCTTTATTCCGGCGGTAAAGT
>CAYNUD010000044.1:0-12312 GCA_964400315.1 uncultured Clostridium sp.
CTTGCGTTAATTTCACCGACTTGATGACGGCTTTGGCGGAATGCTTCTCTCATACGGGTTCTCGATTTTTTGGTGAAGATTATCATAAACGGCATAAGCACGAACACGCACAGTGCAAGACGATAATCCATTGTCGTGAATATGTAAAAGCTCGCGAAGAATTTTACGACGGTGGTAAACACCATTTCGGGGAAGTGGTGCGCCCATTCAGCAACGTCGAAAAGGTCCGAGGTCATACGGCTCATTAGCTGACCGACCTTCGTGTTGTCAAAGAAATTGAACGAAAGCGTTTGCAGGTGGTCAAACATATCCGCACGCATTTTGTTCTCAATCTGCACACCCATTACGTGACCGTAATAGGATTTAATGTACTCCGCAAGGCAGGCAAAGCCCCTGAGCACAATGTAAAAAAGACAAATTCCGATTATTCTGCGTATCGTCAGGGATGCAAGGTCAAGCGTTGCCGTGTCGGTTATTTCACGGACTATCAGCGGAAGGATTATTTCGCACCCTGCCGAGAATGCCGTACACAGCAGTACCATAACCAGTGTAGGAATATGCTTTTGCAAATAGGGGAAAAAGCTCTTGATAAGGCGTATGCTCTCTTTCGGGTTGCTTTTCCGTCTTTTTTCGGGAGGCGCCATGGGTGGCTCGGGTCTCATAATTCATCTCTCCGTTAACTTATTATATATAGTATATTATCCAACAAAATATCGAATTTGTAAAGCGGTTTTGTAAAATTTATTTAAAAAATCTCTCCCGCAAATATTTTATTAAATATTACCGTTTATTCTCTTGATTTTATTTCTCGCAGGCGTTATAATTATTACATATATTTGGACATGAAAGGTCGGATAAAATGAAAACCTATGACGTTATCGTAATAGGCGCCGGTAACGGCGGACTTGCGGCGGCGGCATCCTGTGCCAAGGCAGGCTGTTCAACCCTCCTCCTTGAGAAGCACAATATCCCCGGCGGCTCTGCAACCTCTTTCGTAAGAGGCAGATTTGAATTTGAGCCCTCACTCCACGAGCTTGCGGGCGACAGTGCCGACGGCGACACCGGAACCGCCAAGCAGATTTTCCAGCGCTATAATGCGGATGTTGACTGGTATCGCCACGACTCAACCTTCCGTCTTGTTGTCCCCGCTAAAAAGGGCGACAAGGACACCTTCGTTAACGAAAACGGCGTTGAGGTTTCTCTCGACGTTCGTATGCCCGTCGGCTTTGAAGCATTCTCAAGAAAGCTCGACGAGGTTGTTCCCGGCTCATATGAGAGCAGTATGAAAGCCTTTGACCTTTCGACTCGTATGTTCAAGGCTCTTGCGGCACTCGAAAAGCCTGTCGAGCTTGTCGGCTCCCTCAAGGACTTCCCCGACATTCTCCGTATGGGCGGCCACACCATCACCGAGGTTCTCGATGCTCTCGGTATGCCCAAAAAGGCTCAGGATATCTTCAATACATATTGGTGCTATCTCGGCGTTCCCGCGGGTCAGATGGACTTCCTCTACTACATGGCAATGCTTCACAGCTATGTCAGAAAGGGCACAACAGTTCCTCATCTTCGCAGCCACGAAATGAGCCTTGCAATGGACAAGGCAATTCGCGATAATGGCGGCGAAATTTGGTATAGCTCCGAGGTTACCAAGGTTATAGTTAAGGACGGCAAGCCCGTAGGCGTTGTTGTTAACGGAAACAAAGAGGTTTACGCAAAGAGATTTATCTGCAACTCCGCTCCCATTACCGTTTGGAAGGACCTCTTCGAGAGAAGCGAAATTCCCGACAAGCAGATTCAGATGGTCAACTCCAGAAAAATCGCCACCGCTCTTACAACCGTTTATCTCGGCATGAACGTTACCAAGGAGCAACTCGGCATTAAGGACTATTCCGTATTCATCGCTCCGACCTCTGACTCCGACGAGCAGTTTGCGCTTGTTGACAAGTATTTCAGCGGTTATTGCATCATCAACTGCCTTAACACCATTATTCCCGACTGCACCCCCGAGGGCACCTGCCAGCTCTTCCTTACCGGCATGACCAAGGACGACGTTATGAAAGGCATCGAGCCCAAGGATTACAAGAAGTTCAAGACCAAGGTTGCAAACGATATGATTGAGACTTGCGAAAGAGCTCTCAACATTTCGATTAAGCCGTACATTGAGGAAATTGAAATCGGTCTTCCGCCGACATTCGCAAGATATCTTAACACTCCGCTCGGCACGCCTTACGGCTACAGACTTGAGAAGTGGGACAGCATGATGCCCCGTACCATTCAGTTTATGGCCGACCAGCCCTTCGACAACTTCATTTTCTGCGGCGCTTCGCAGGAACGCGGCGACGGCTACGCCTGCTCCTACTATTCGGGCGAAAAGGCTGCTGCTTTGACTATCAAGGCACTCAAGAAGGAGGGCAAATAAAATGTCATATTTGAATAAAAAGCTTAAAGCTACAAAATTCATCTCCCTTATCCCCGGCAGACAGGCTAAGTTTAAGGAAGCTTCAACCGAGCTTGTTAGAGATAACGATACCGCCATGGCTCTTGCCAAGGCTCTTCACCCCAAGCGTCAGTATCTTAAAATTGCCGCCGTTCGTGAAATGGCACCCGATTGCAAGACCTTCACTCTCGTTCCCGACGAAGAAAGAGGCACCACCGCTCTCGCATACTTCGGAGCCGGCAAATACCTCACCGTTTTTGAAACCATCAACGATATGCCCATAACCAGAGCATATTCTATTTCTTCCTCTCCCAAGGATTCTCTCGAGGGCAAATATACTCTCACGATTAAGCTTGTAGAGGGCGGCCTCATGTCGAAGTACATCCTTGATACATGGGAAGTAGGAACAAAGGTTGAGGTTTCTGCTCCCTCGGGCAACTTTGAATATCAGCCCCTCAGAGATGCCGAGGATGTTATCTGTGTTGCGGGCGGCAGCGGTATCACTCCGTTCCTTTCAATGGCAAACGCCATAGCCGACGGCGATGAGGATTTCAACCTGACCCTCCTTTACGGTAGCAGAAATTACGACAATATTCTCTTCCGTGAGGAACTTGCCGAACTTGAAAAGAAGTGCGATAAAATCAAGGTTGTTCACGTTCTCAGTGACGAGGATAAGGAAATAGAAGGTACCGAAAAGGGCTTCATTACCGCAGAGCTTATCAAGAAGTACGCTCCCGTCGATAAGGCTTATTCCGTATTTATGTGCGGACCTCAGCAGATGTACGCATTTGTTGACAAGGAGCTTGAAAAACTCGGTCTGCCCCGTAAGTATGTCCGCCACGAAATGTTCGGCGAGTTCCACAACCCCGCTACACAGGCGGATTATCCCGCAGGCGTACCCGAGAAGGTCAAGATAACCGTTACAATTCAAGGCGAAACCCGTACAGTTGAGGGACTTTCAGCCGATTCGGTTATGCAGACCCTCGAAAAGAACGGTATTGCCGTTCCCGCACGTTGCCGTTCGGGTGAATGCGGTTTCTGCCACTCCCACCTGCTTTCGGGTAAGGTTTATGTTCCCAAACAGCTTGAATATCGCCGTTTGGCAGATTACAAGTTCGGTTGCATTCATCCCTGTTGTTCATTCCCGCTGACCGACCTTGAAATTGATGTTCCACCCGCAAAATAAGTAATATAAATACGGCTCACGCTACTTTTGTGTTAGCGTGAGCTTTTTTGATGTTAAAAAGCGTTTCGGCACACCCTTTTCGGGTAAGACACGAAACGCTTTTGTGTTTGTTTGATTATTTTGCTACGGGCATTGCAACGCTGACCTTGAACAAATCTCCGTCAATCGCAATGCTGAACTTACCGCCTTGAAGCTCGCAAAGGTCGTTGGCTATCGAGAGTCCGAGGCCGCTGCCCTCACCGGAGCGGGAGGCGTCGCCTCTGACAAATCTTTGCGTCAGCTCTTCGGGAGCAATGTCGAGCGGATATTTTGAAATGTTGCGCATGGTAATCGTTCCGTATTTGTCGCCGCCGTTGACATCTATATAAACTCTTGTCCCCTCGAGAGCGTATTTGCGAATGTTCGAGAAAAGATTTTCGACAATTCTCGAAGTTTTTTGTGCGTCGGCGAATATCATTACGGGTTGTGCATGAAGCTTTAATACAAGCTCGATATTCTTTTCGCCCAGTTCATCCTGATGCTCTCCGACTGCCTGAGCCGCAAATTCACACAGGTCGATTTTAACCTTATGAAGCTCAACGGCACCAGAAGAAGCCTTTGAAGCTTCAACCAAATCCTCTATCAGCTTCTTCATTCGCTGGGATTTTTCGTCAAGAATGTCGATGTATTTTTGTGCGTCCTCGTTTTCAACCTCACAGCGCTTGAGCAGGTCAACATAGTTGACTATCGAGGTCAGCGGCGTTTTGAGGTCGTGCGAAACGTTTGTTATCAGCTCCGCTTTCATTTTTTGGTCTTTAACGGCGTTTTCAACTGCATTTTTCAGGCCGTCCTGCATACGGTTTATGTCGTTTGCGAAATCACGCATAAACTGAGGCATAAGTGCGGTGTTGACGGTAACGTTTATGTTTCCCGAACGTGTGGAAGCGACGGCGTGCATTATTTTGTCGAGCGAGGATATCAAAACGAACATTGCCGCGAGTGCAACAAAATCCAAAAGAATGCACATCATACCGAAAAAGTGCCAACCCCTCTCAATGCAGGCAACGGTCGGGATAAGGTTGATTACGAACAGCGCAAATACTGCGGCGAAGGAGAGATATTTGAATTTTTTACCCTTGCCCTTAGCGTAATCGCAAGCGAAGATGAATTTCAGCCTTGCGCCGATTTTTTTGAAAATGTAAACGACGGGCTTGATTATCCAATAAATCAGCGTGTGACGGACAAAGCTGCGGTTGCGGATGTTGCGTATTATCACGCCGAGCAGAGCCGTAATCGGAAGAAGTGCGAGAGCGACGGCAAGACCGCTTGCGGGACGGGAAAGGGCATACACGGTTTTTATCACCAGAGACGAAATGTTGCTGTAGTTGTATGCACTTTCAAAATGCGTTTGGAATATGAAGAATATCGCTATAATGCCGCCGAACGATAATGCGCAGTTTATGATAAGATGTATAAGCAGGGGAAGCCTGTCAAGCGGGTAAATTTTTGTTTCGCCGTCCGTTGTTTTGCCGGTTACGCAAAGCAGATAAATGCACGCGGCACAGGCGAGGAGGAAAGACACGGCGAACACGGCAAGAGAGGTTGTCGGATTTTTCAAGGACTTACTTTCGTATTTTTCAAACGCCTCATAGCTTGCGGCAAAGGTGGAGTCCTCCGCCGTCGTGTTGCAGGCAAAAATCATAAAGTCATTGCTGAAATCCAAATCATAAGCCACCCAATTCGGAACGGTGTTGAAGAGCCTTTGAGAATATTCCTCCAAAAGGCTTTCGGGCTTTGACTCTCTCAGTCTCGAGGTGTAAGCATTCTCGCCCTCCATACTTTCGATAAAATCATAGCCCTTTTCTTTCATCTTTGCTAGAGCCGTTTCATAGCTGTCGCTGTCCGTTATTCCGCAGTTTGAAACGACCTTGCCGGTGGATTTAACCTTTATCGCATAGAAAAATCCCGGATCGACGGCATAATCGAGTTCAAAGCTGAGAGTACCGTCCGAATTTTCCAAAAACGAGCCGTTGCCGGCAGAGTCCAATCTTTTTTTATATATTTTGCTTTTCAGCTCATCTCTTGTGAATTCGCCGTAGCAAAGATTATGTGCGAAGCCGAAATCCTTAAACTTTGAGAGTGCATTTCTTATTTCATTTACCTCATTCGGAACGCCCGGAATCGTTCGGTCGAGAGAATCGACGACGGTTACGGCTGTGACCTCGGTATTGTCAGAGGTATCGGTGTCGTCATCATATTCTATAACGGAATAATCTCCGCCGTTGAGATAATCGACAAAGGCGTCCTCGTTGAGCAAATCGCCGTTATAGTTGAAATAATAAATTTCGCCGTTAACGCTTGCCGAATAACGGTAACGGTCTTCTTCGTCAACATAGATTGTAACATTGTTTTTTTCGAGCACGTCATATGCCGTGTCAACATTTTTGAGTTCCTCCGCAAGCCATTCGCCCGACGTGGTTTTCATAAAATCGTCTTTCGTTTTGACGGTGAGATATTCGTCCACGGTGAGAATGTTGTATTCCTCGGAGTTCATAAGCGAGCAGAAAGCGACTGACTGAAAATAATCGGTATTTTCGCCGAAGTTGTTATAGAGAGCGAAGCTCTCAACGAACGCCCACGCCGAATATCCCGAAAGGAAGAATGCCAGCAAGGCGATTATTGCGACAACCGCCTTTAAGGGCTTACTGCGACTGATATTTTTCGATTTTGTATCCAATGCCCCACACCACCTTTAAATATTTTGGGTCTTTCGGGTTGATTTCGATTTTTTCTCGGATGCGTCTTATATGTACCGTTACCGTTTTTTCGGCATACATCGCCGGCTCGTTCCATACGGCTTCGTAAATCTGTCCCGTGGAAAGAACTCTGCCGAGATTTTCCATAAGGACACGCACAATGCCGTATTCTGTTGCGGTGAGCTTTATCGGCTCTCCGTCGAGCGTGAGGAGCTTCGCTTTTGTGTCGAGCGAAAGTCCCGCCGTGGTTATCACGCCCTCTTTTACTTCCATTGAACCCAAGGAAGTGAAACGGCGAATTTGCGACTTCACCCTTGCCATAAGCTCAAGCGGATTGAACGGTTTTGTCACATAGTCGTCCGCTCCGAAAGAAAGCCCCGTTATCTTGTCCGTGTCCTCACTCTTGGCGGAAAGCAATATTATCGGAATGTTGTATTGCTTTCTGAGAGCGAGTGTGGCTTGCAGGCCGTCCATACCGGGCATCATAATGTCGAGAATAACGCAATGGATTTCGTTATTTTTGACCTGCTCGACTGCCTGCCTGCCGTTTTCGGCACGAAGAACGTTGTAGCCCTCCAGCTTCAAATAAATTTCAACGGAATCGAGAATAGCGACGTCGTCGTCGCAAACAAGTACGGTATACATATCTATCACCTCAAAAATCATATCCCCGAACACCTATATCATAATTGATGCGGGTTACGAATTAAGCAACAAAATTATTACAAATTTATTAAGACTGAAAATATTGCGTTTCGTTCCGAATAAAAATAGATTACCTGTGATTTTAGAGGAAAAACCTCCATATAATTAAAAAGACTCAAGCAATAACATAAAATTTGGAACGGTGATGTTAAATGGAAAAATTCAAGCCCGAGGGTCAATTGATATCGACCGAGGAAAACAGAAAACACATATCGAGTGCAGGCTCGCTTCACGATGCGCTTTATAACGGGACGATAATCGAAGGCAGAGTTATCCGCTGCGATGCGCGGCACGATCTCCATGTGGAGCTTGGCTGTATGAAAGGCATAATTCCGCGCAGTGAGGGAGCAATCGGGATAGACGACGGCACGGTACGCGATATTGCACTTATTTCAAGGGTTAACAAGCCCGTGGCGTGTGTGGTGACGGGTTTTGCAACGGATTCCGACGGAAAAAGCTATGCATTGCTGAGCCGAAAAACGGTGCAAAAGCAGTGCCTCGACGAGTATATTTCACATTTGCGGGCCGGAGATATCATACCTGCAACCGTGTCACATATAGAGGGCTTCGGCGTATTTTGCGATATCGGAGTCGGCATAAATGCACTTTTGCCCATAGACGGAATATCCGTTTCGAGAATACCGCATCCATCGGCAAGATTCACGGCGGGTCAAAGCATACTTGCCGTGATTAAAAACATTGACGGCGATGGCAGAATAACCTTGAGCCACAAGGAGCTTCTCGGTACATGGGAGGAGAATATCGCAAAGCTGAATGTCGGAGAAACCGTGCCGGGAATAGTCCGTTCGGTTGAAAAATACGGTATTTTTGTGGAACTTGCCCCGAATCTTGCGGGTCTTGCGGAGTTTTCTCAAGGGGTTGAAGCGGGCTGTCATGCCGGAGTATATATAAAAAGTATAATTCCGTCAAAAATGAAAATTAAGCTGATAATAGTTGATTCGTTCGAGGCGGATTACCCTGTTGAACCGCCCGAATACCGCATAACGAAAGGGCACATTGACCGCTGGGTATATTCTCCGCCCGAAAGCGAGAGAGTAATTGAAAGCGTTTTCACGCAAGCTGAGTGATTATTCTGCCGCCGCCGACAACGGTGTCGCCATCGTAAATCACGGCGCTCTGACCCGGTGTAACCGACCGCTGAGGTTCGTCAAATATGGCACGGAAGCCGCCGTTTTCGGGAATAATCAGAGCAGGCTGCTCGGGGGCTCGGAAGCGTATGCGTACTTTTGCGCGAAACGGCTCGCTTATTTCGTCACGGTCGATAAGATTGAGCCTGTCGGCAACAAGTCCCGAACAGTATTGAGCGCCGTTTTCACCGATAACAAGCGTATTCTTTTCGGCATTCAATGCGGTAACGAACATCGGTTTTCCGAAAGCCCCCAGTCCCTTACGCTGACCCACGGTGTAGTTTATCAGTCCCGTGTGGGTGCCGAGCACATTACCGTCGCAGTCAACGATATCGCCGCTCGGAGAGCTTATGCCGAGAGAAGCGAGGTATGCGGAATAATCGTCGTTCGGAACAAAACATATCTCTTGGCTGTCGTGTTTTTTCGCAACGGGCAGACTTGCGGCCTCGGCTATTGAACGAATCTCGGATTTTTCCGTATCGGCAAGCGGAAACATTGCCCGTGAAAGCTGTTCCTGTGTAAGACGGTAGAGAAAATAGCTCTGGTCCTTTTTGCTGTCAGTTTTTTTTAGCAGAAACCTGTTACCGCATTTTTCGATTTTAGCATAGTGTCCCGTAGCAAGACAGTCGCAGCCTTGCTCAACCGCATAATCGAGCATGGCGCCGAATTTGACAGCCGCATTGCATTCAATGCAGGGATTCGGAGTTCTGGCGGCAATATATTCGGAAACAAATGGCTCAATAACGTTTTTTTTGAAAAAATCACGCAGATCGAGCACGGCAAATTCTATGCCGAGAGCATCGGCAACACGGCGGGCATCGGCAATATCGTCATCGGCAAGAGAATCCGGCTTTAACCGCAGAGTTATTCCAAAAACCTCAAAGCCTTGCTTTTTGAGCAAATATGCGGCGGTACTGCTGTCAACGCCTCCGCTGAGACCGACGGCAACTTTCTTCATAAGGTAAACACCTCTGTATACATATATATAATATCAGCCGCTTCGGGAAAATGTCCGAAGCGGCTCTTGTGCAGCTATCTTACTCTGAGCCAAACCAGCATATCGCTTTCGCCTGCGTTGGCATAGGCAAAATACGGAATAAGCTTGATTTCGTGTTCGAGAATTGCCGCAGGGGAGTAGCGGCGGTAGAGCTTGTCACAGGGCATATCGCAAAAACCTGCGGCACGAACGGTATACGCCTGCATTTCATTGTTGAAGCAGAGTTTTGTCTGCAAATGTGAATCCAAAATCAAATTATTGAGCGGTAGATTTTCATTTTCGGTACGCTCGGCACAGTATACTATCGGACCTTTGCAAACGGCGGCTCTTCCTAAATTTGATTCAACCTGCGGATTTGCCGAAACAAGACGGCAATCCATGGACAGGCAAAGCTCCGCTTTGAAGTTATCCGAATGGATTTCAATATATACATAGCCTTTTTCGGCTTCTCCGATGATGTTTTTCCCGTTTAGAGTTGCGCTTTCGCACCATGCGGGGAGTCTTACGGCAAGCTTTTTGCCTTTCATGCCGTTTACGCTGAAATAAACAGTGCCGTCATTCGGATATTCCGTTTTTTGAATTATCTTAATGCCGTCAAATTCCGCTTCGCTTTCAAAATAGTGGTGAACGTACACGGTATCATCATTGTATGTATAGAGAAAATCACCTATCGAAGCTATGAATCGCGCAATATTCGGAGGACAGCAGGAGCAATCGAATACTTTTGCTCTCTGTGTGAGCAAATTGTCCTTGCGTTCATAATACTGTCTGCTCAACCGGTGGCGGTTAAGGTTTATTTCGAGCGGATTTACATAAAAGAACGAATCGCCTTTAAGAGAAACACCTGCAAGAGCGCAATTATATATTGCCGTTTCCGCGGCATCGGCATATTTTGAATCGGGGTCAAGCAGACTCATACGTCTTGCGAAAAGTGCAAGTCCAATTGAAGCACAGGTCTCGGAATATGCAATGTCGTTGGGCAGGTCGTAATCCTCGGTGAATTTTTCGCCGAAAGCGCACGAGCCTATTCCGCCCGTGATATACATTCTTTTTTCGATAATATTGTCAAACAGTCTGCGGCAAGCTTCGAAAAGCTCGACATCTCCCGTTCTGAGAGCGATGTCTGCCATACCGCAATAAAGATATACCGCGCGAACGCTGTGCCCGACCGCTTCACTCATTTCACGCACGGGAATGTGCGCCTGAGAATATGTGAGGTCACGCTCCCTATCCTTTGCGTTGCGGCCTCTTTCGTTAATGAAATGGCGGCTCAGTTCGAGGTATCTTTTTTCGCCCGTGCAGTCATAAAGTTTCACCAGCGCAAGCTCGATTTCCTCATGTCCGGGGGTCGCAAATTCGGCACTGTCCTCGGTAACGAAAATTCTTTCGATATAGTCGGCGTAATCGCACATCAAGCGAAGGAATTTATCTTTACCTGTAGCATTGTAATATGCAACCGCCGCTTCGATAAGATGTCCGGCACAGTAAAGCTCATGGTCCCAACGGCGTGTGAAGCGTGCATCGGGCTCGCAGACGGTAAAATATATGTTGAAATATCCGCAGGGGTCACGGTGCTTTTCGATAAGGTCAACAACGCCGTCGACAATCGCTTCAAGTCCCTTGTCGGGGCTTTGGCGAACGGTATATGCGACAGCCTCTATCCATTTTGCAACGTCGGAATCCCAAAAAATATGGGGCTTGTGTTCCATTCCCTCATGCCAATTGAAATTAAATGCGGCAAATCTTCCCGTTTCGGAAAAGCGCTCATAAACCGAGGGAACCGTTACGCTTTTGTTGATGTCGAAACGGTTTTTCCAAAAACCGCCGAGCTTTATTTTATCGTAGGTGACAGCTTTCATGAAATACGCTCCTCAGTGCTTTTTGACTTTTTCCGGCTTATCGCCGAGCTCAATAAGTATAAAAGCGAGAGTCCAAAGAATTATCATCACGAAAATGATTATCAAGGCGTTGTGGAAACCGCCGAGCATCAGCTTGTCAAAATTGACTAATCCGCCGATAATTGACACAAGTATTCCCGAGCCGCCTATCGCGTTTACAAGATTTACCGTGCCGTCAATGACATCGCCTGCCGCCGAATTGAAGCAGGCTATCATGACTATGCAGGCGGTAAGACCTGTTGTCGCCGCCGCAAGAATGGGTATACGCCTGCTGCTGCAAATTGAAAAAACGATGATGAAAACGGCCGCAAGAGCCGCAACCGCAAGAGCGGCAACACAGGCGATAAGACGGGCATTCAGCGGTGCAAGACCTTCGGGCCATGAAAAATCGCCGTCACTTTTTATGACACTGCTCAAGGGGTCGTTGCCCGAGAGAATATCAATTATTCTTTTGAGGGAAAAGCTTTCTTCCAGACCGTAATCCGTAAGAGATGTGGATGCTTGAAAAAAGATGAGATCAAGGAATATTACGGCGGGGAAAAACAGCGCCGCAAGAACGGCATTGACCGTTTTGAAAAGGTACTTCACGGATAGTCCTCCTTTGCGGAAAATTATTTATTTCCAAGATGAATTGAGTGCAACGGTGCGGTTAAAAACAAGCTTGCCGGGCTCGGAGGTCTTGTCAACGCAGAAGTAGCCCTGGCGCATAAACTGGAAGGTCTCGCCGCACTTTGCATTTTTCAGTCCGCCTTCAACAAGACAGCCGGAAAGTATTTCAAGAGAATTGGGGTTGAGGTTGTCGAGATAGTCAACTCCCTCTTCACCGGCGGGATTTTCGGTGTTGAACAGACGGTCGTACAGGCGAATTTCGCATTCCTCGCAGTCTGCCGCACTTACCCAATGAAGGGTACCTCTGACCTTTCTGCCGTCGGGAGAATCTCCGCCCTTTGTTTCGGGGTCATAAGTGCAGTGCAGGCAGGTGACGTTGCCGTCGTCGTCCGCTTCCCAACCGGTGCAGGTTACGAAGTATGCGCTCTTGAGACGAACCTCGTTGCCGGGGAACAGGCGGAAATACTTTTTCGGCGGCTCAATCATAAAGTCGTCGCGCTCGACAAAAATTTCTCTTGAAAAATGAACCGTTCTCGTGTCGAGCTCGGGCTTGTCGGGATTTATCTCAACCTCGATGGCTTCAACCTTATCCTCGGGGTA
>CAYNUD010000045.1:0-4710 GCA_964400315.1 uncultured Clostridium sp.
AGCCACTTGCCGCCTGCAAAATACTTAAGTTTTTTAACTGACATTGATAACACTCCGTTCTTTGATAGATTTACCTTTATATTCTATAACTTTTTCTTTGATATGTCAATATTTTTTCAATTAAATATTATTCCCGCTTCTTGACGTATACTTTTCATAAGTCGGCTAACCTGTAAAGCTGTTCTGCTTGACAGCACGTATTTCTCCGGCCGTTCACCTCTTATGAAACTTTCGAACGCCGCCGCCTCAAAACTCATGAGCTCAGACTTGGGCGTATCCCCGTGAATACTATATTTTTCACCGTTTTCGGCTATCAGCTCCATATCCGTAAGCTTTGATATCGAGCCTATTTTCAAAGTACCGAGATCTCCGAAAATCTGTGAACCGGACCGATCCTGTGCAAGCTTAGAGTACGTAAAGGTTATCACCTTGTCAGCATACTTGAAAATAATACTTCCGCTGCCATCAGCTCCGCTGTCCAAAAACACAGATTTTGCCGAGATTTCATCCGGAACTCCGAAAATATCGACGGCAGGATATACGCAATATATTCCCAAATCCATCAAACCGCCCGTTGCGAATGCAGGATTAAAAATATTCGGAAGCTCACCGTTCATATAGGCGGAATATTTTGACGAAAGCTGTGAGAAATCAAAATGCGCGCTCGTTACTCTTCCGAGCCTTCCGACAGCTTCGCGTAATTTCTCACGTGCGGGATTGTGCATATACATTATCGCTTCCATATAAACAAGCTCATTTCTCGCCGCAAGGGTCTGAAGTTCCTCAAGCTCCTCGGGTTCAACCGTTATAGGCTTTTCGCAGATTACATGTTTTCCCGCAAGAAGCATTTTTTTGGATTGAAAAAAATGCAATGAATTCGGGCTTGCTATGTAAACACATTCAATATCCGAAGCGGCAAAAGCTTCAAGATCGTTATACACTTCGGCGATTGAATTTTTCTCGGCAAATTCTCTGCCTCTGTCCTCCGTTCTTGAATAAACCGCTGCTATATCCGCATTGCAGGAAAGCCGCGCTCCCTCGATAAACGCTTCGGATATCCAGCTTGTCCCGATTATTCCGTATTTCATCTCAAGACTCCTTTGCGGTTATTTGATATTGACTGTAAATTCTTTTTCGCCGTTGAATGCTTCCCTTACGTCATTGTAAACAAATTCGGCTTCAATTCTCGGGTCGGCAAACACCTTAACATTGGCAATGTTGCCATTCTTTTTGTATTCTACGGAAATGACTCCTCTTTCGGTTGTAATGTGCCCCTTTGCGGCATTCATTCCATCGACAAACTTAGGAGAAATAACCGCTTTCTTGAATCCCGAACCGGTCTCGGGCTGACCTATTCCCAAAAGATAAGTGAAAATATATTTCGTAACCGCACCGAACATAGGATGATTGTGCGAACGCTTGCCGTCCCAATACTCCCAAAGCGTGGTCGCGCCCTCTCTTCTCATGCGGTCAAAGGATATTTCCTTTTTGCTTGAAAGCAAATCATATGCAAGCTGTGATTCGCCGATTTCAAACAGATATTCCGTCAACAGCTTGGTCGCTATTATTCCCGTATCGTACATTCCGAGATTTTTATATTTCTCAATCACCTGATTTTTAACGGATTCATTTCCGAGACCGATTTTAAGCGCAAGGCACGACGCACCCTGAACATCACCGCAATAGGTTCTTTGTTGAGGGCTGAAATAAGCAATATCAATTGCCTTTTTAACGCGGCATATACGTTCTTTGAGATATTCAACTTCGCTTTCGCATTCAAGAATATTCGCTATGTGAATAACCCGTTCCATAAACCCGACATAAAGGCAGGTATTGACATAGCTTTCGGGAATTTTGATGGAGTCCGGAGTACACCAATCGCCGAGACACCAACCGCCCTCTTCCTCATGCCAAACAAGCCCGTTATCGCTCCTGCTCTCAAGATAATCAAGATATTTAAGCATTTTGGGGAAGAATTCTTCAAGGACGGAAGTATCGCCGTACACCTTATAATAATTATACGGCACCTCGACTATTGCACCGCCCCAGCCCGCAGGACCGCCGCCTCCGCCCATAAACGGCGCCGTATGCTGAACATGACCGCTTTTTCGGCATTGACAGTCGGCAACATCGTCAAGCCATTTACGGTAAAAGCTCTTGCAATCGAGCAGAAGCATTGCCGTTTCGGCGCAAAGCTGACCGTCGCCCGTATATCCGAGGCGTTCGAGATGCGGACAATCGGACGGAACGCCGCAATGCATATTGCAAAGCTGAGTTTTAATATATGTTGAATAGAGCCAATTGAGCTGCTCGTTATCGCTTTCAAAATAGGATGTCTGCGGACAATCGGCGTGTACGACGTCCACTCGGAGCGGTTTTGCGCCCCGAACCTTAAAGTACCTAAAGCCGTGCCATGTAAAATGAGGCGTATATTCTCTTTCCGTGCCGTCGGTGATGAATTCATCCTCCTGAAATCCGTTTCTGAACGACACAGCTCGCCTTTGCTTTTCTTCAAGTTCCTCGGCATAAGCGACACTTATAGTTTTTCCTGCTTCGGCGCAGACGAACACGGCATATCCGACGGTATTTTCTCCGACATCGTAAAAGAACTCTCCGTTTTCCTCTTTAATCAACACAGGAACAATGCTACGTATAACTTTGTCGCAGGGAGACTCCTGTATATAAAACTCTGTTTCCGGCGACTCTATTTCACGGCTTTTCGCAAATTGACTTTCGTCGGTCGGAACAAGCGTATAATCATGCTTTTCTCCCGAATAAAGATTATTCCGAACAACAAATCCTTTATGGCACAGAGTGCTTGCATCGCTAACAACATCACCGCTTGCTTTTTCGATAATATAACACAGTTTCGGCGTACCGAAATCCACCGAGCCTTCGGAGCTTTTTTTGCCTTGATAATAGTAGCCGCCGCCCAGCAGAACGGCAATACTGTTTTCGCCCTCTTTGAGATATTCCGAAAGCCCGTATCTCATGCAATAGGTGCGGTAGCCCATTTCATCGGTTATGGGATAATTCAACGCACTCGTATCTCTTTTGCAGTAGCTCGATGCGTTTGGTGCAAAAAGGTCGTCACTCACCTTAACTCCGTTGATATAAAGCTTGAAGCAACCGAGTCCGCATATCGTAATATACGCTTCTTCTCCGGCGTTTGCATTAAATCGACGAAAGAAAATCGGTGCGGCACTCATGGGAGCGCTTTCTATCCAATGTGCATTCTTAAAAATTTCCGTATGTTTCATTAAAATTCTCCGTTCAAGAGTTGTTCGAGGCGTTTGTTTTCCCGCTCCCACTCATCCATAAGCGAGAGCTGTCGCCTTGTCAGCTCATCAATTTTTTCTGTATATTCCAATACCTTTTCGTAATCCGCCGACACCTCGGGGCTTGATAAAAGCGCGTTTGCTTTTTCGATTTCATTATCAAGCGTATCAATTTGTGCTTCATCACGTCGGATTTTTCCTTTAAGTCGGTTGATTTCGCTCTCACGTTCCTTTCGGAGCTTGTATGAATTTTCTTTCGACCGTGATTTTTGCGGCTTTTCTTTTGTCTGAAGCAACATAGCTTCGGCATAATCGTTGTAGTCTCCGTCAAAACGCTGAAAACCGTCGGGCTTCATACAATAAATTTCAGTTGAGAGCTTATTGATAAAATATCTGTCGTGAGAAACGGCAATTATCGTCCCTTCGTAATCGGCAAGTGCAGCTTCAAGCACCTCTCTTGACGGTATGTCAAGGTGGTTTGTCGGCTCGTCAAGCAAAAGCACATTTGCGCCCGAAAGCATGAGTTTGAGCAGACAAAGCTTAGCTTTTTCGCCGCCGCTCAAATCGTCAACCCGCTTGAATACATCGTCACCTCTGAAAAGGAAAAGGGAAAGATAACTTCGTACCGTTGTCTCGGTGAATGTCCGGTGCTCGTCCCATATTTCATCAAGAACGCTTTTGCCGCCGACAAGATTTTCGAGACTCTGGTCAAAATATCCTTTTTTTACATTTGCGCCGAAAGTAAAGTTACCGCTGTCGCTCGACATACGTTGCATCAAAATACGCAAAAGCGTGGTTTTTCCGCAGCCGTTTGCCCCGAGTACAAACACTCTTTCGCCTTTATATACAAGCATTTCGCCGTTTTCAAAAAGCTTTTTGCTTCCGAACGACTTTGACAAACCGTGTACCGCAAGAACATCATTGCCCGTTTCGCATTCCGGAACAAAACTCACACGCATTTTAGCCGCCGTTTTTTCCGGCTCGACAAGCTCCGCTTTCTTTTTTTCGAGCATTTTTCTTTTGCTCTCCGCCGTAATAAAATTTCGCTCGCGGGCAAAAGAACGTTGCTGTTCGATAATTCCCTCTATCCGTTTGATTTCTTCAAGCTGATTTTCGTATCTTCTGCGCTCACTTTCAAGCCGTTCCTCACGGAGTTTCAAATATGTTGAATAATTCCCTTTTGCAGTATGGCAACGTCGGTTTGAAAGCTCTACCGTTTTATTTGTCACTTTGTCGAGAAAGTATCTGTCATGAGAAATAACAATAACAGTCCCTTTGTATGATGCAAGGAAGCTTTCAAGCCATTCGGTGCCGGAAATATCGAGATGATTCGTCGGTTCATCAAGAAGCAAAAGCTGTGCTTCGCTCAAAAGTAGCTTGCACATACTAAGTTTCGAACGCTGACCGCCGCTGAGCTTATCACATGTAAGGC
>CAYNUD010000045.1:4720-12003 GCA_964400315.1 uncultured Clostridium sp.
TGAAATCGGATTCGGAAAAGCCCAAACCGATAAGAGCTGCACGTGTTCTGCTTTTGTAGGTGAGCCCGCCCGAAGATTGATATTCCTCTTGAAGCTCGTTTTGTTTTTCAATAAGCTCGTTCCGTATATCTCTTTGCGTATCAATACGCTGTGCCACCGATTCAAGCTCACGTTCAATATGCATGAGCGGTTCAAACACCGTAAGAGCCTCATCGAGAACGGTTCTGAATGAGCCGTGGCAAGCGTGCTGCTCCAAATAGCCGATTTTGGTTTGCTTGGAAATAAACACCGCACCGTCTGTCGGCTCCAGCTCGCCCGTTATAACCTTGAAAAGTGTCGTTTTTCCCGTTCCGTTAGCTCCGATAAGTCCGACAAAATCGCCCTCGTTAACATCAAAGGAAACATTCTCAAAAAGGACCTTCCCCGCAAAATCAACCTTTAAGTTTTGTATACCGACTATCGCCATATCAAATTCTCGTTTCTAAAATTTCAATCTTTCCGGTGACTGTGAAAGCACCGCTTCCCGCAGGGAGAAATATGCTGCTCCCCTTTTCAAGATTTATACTCTCACCGCAACTTGTCAAAACGCCGCTTCCGCTGATAACAAGCAGTGAAACAAAAGATTCTTCGCCTGCCGTGCCTTCAAATTCGCCGTTAACGTTGTCTTTCCACACCTTGAAAAGGTCGCATTCGGCAAGAAGATTCGAACCGTCCATGTAAAGGTTGTCAGCTTTACAAAAGTCAGGTTGAACAAATTTTTCTCTTTTTGTGACGGCGAGAGCATCGGAAACGTGTAATTCCCTTGGTTTACCGTCATTTCCAATCCTACCGTAGTCATAAATTCTATAGGTGGTATTGGAGCTTTCCTGTACTTCCGCAAGTAAAATGCCTTTACAGATAGCATGGAGCGTGCCCGACTCAATAAAGAAGAAATCGCCCGCCTTAACCTTGATTTTCGCTGCATATTCTGTCAGCGTATTATCTTTAATTGCATTTTCAAAGCATTCCTTGCTTATACTCTCGTTAAATCCGAGCAAAAGGTACGCATCCTCGTCACAGTCTATGATGTACCAGCATTCCGTTTTGCTCTGTCCTCTTCCGGTCATCTCACAATATTCTTTTGTAGGATGAACCTGTACCGAAAGGTCGTCCCTCGCATCAATAAATTTTATAAGTATGGGAAAATCATCGAATCTCTCGGCATTTTTTCCGCAAAGTTCGGGATGCTCTTTAAGCATTGCGGAAAGAGCTTTATCCGCATATTCACCGTTTACAACCGTACTTTCTCCTGCGGCATGGCATGACAGCATCCAGCCCTCGGCGGCATTCTTCTTTTCGGTCTTAACATTATAATCATCAATAAGCTTTCTTCCGCCCCATATAGTTTCGGAAACATAGGGCTTTAATATAACAGGATACATAATTTTTCCTCCGAAATAATTTATTCGGTATTATTTTATCATATAAATCCAATAATTTCTATAGTATATTTATAGGAGGACGGAAATTATGGAAAAATATTTTGATGCCGCAAAGGTTTTTTATTACAAAACGATAAGAAAACCGATAAAATCAACCGATGATGTTCTTATTGAAAAAATACGTGACACCTATAACCGCCTGCTCAGTGCCTACAGCCGTTTTGAAATGGAGGATAACGAGGATCTTCTTGATTCCGTGATATATGAAATCGAATCGCTTAAAGCTCTTTACCGTTATCTGATAAAAAAGGCTCAAAGTGAGGGCGTAAAATGTCGGGAAATAACCGTTTACGGCAGGGAGGTTGTATAAATGAACGGCGTTTTTATTGCACTCGCCGCTATTTGCGGTGTAAGTGTAATTTGGTGGATGATTAAAAGCGAACACGGTGCTTCAAGCTTTGCAATCTCAGCTTTGCAGGGTATTGCCGCCATATTTGCCGTCAATCTTACGGGAATTGTCACGGGAATCAGCCTTGCCGTAAATTGGTACACCTTAACCGCTTGCGTGCTTCTCGGGCTTCCCGGAGTGATAACCGCCCTCGGACTGAACCTTTTATTACTGTAGCTCTTGAATTTCGCTTTTCGCTTTGGTATTATTATAGTATATAAAATTCTCGGAGGACGGTAGGATGAAAAGCAAAATTTTAAGAAATTTCCTGATGGGATTTTGCACACCGATGCTTGGCGCAATGGGCACACCGCAAAAATTCAAATCGGACAAATTCAGGCGTGAAGCGCCGCCGCCTCTGAAATTCAACGCTAACGGAAAATTTCGCATACTTCATCTCACGGATATACATGATGTTGACCCCGAAATGGATGATGACACCGACCGCAGAATTCCACTTGCAAAGGACATTGAAACGCTAAACTGCATTGAAAAATGCATTGAAGCGGCAAATCCCGATTTAGTCGTATTCGGCGGTGACAATATAAGCGGGTACTGGGAAGAATTTACCTATGCGTATGTTGAAAAAACCATCAAAAAAATCGTGGAGCCGATTGCAAAAAGGAACATTCCTCTTGCGATTGTTTTCGGAAATCATGACGGCGAAGTCGGTTTCCACCGTGAATTTCAAATGCTGATTTATTCCGAATATGCTAATTTTCGCTCATCTTTCAATGATTCCGACGTGTACGGATGCGGAAATTGCTGTCTTACCGTAAAAAGCAGTGTCGATGAGCGTAATGCATTCTGCATATGGTTGATTGATTCGAACGATTATATCAAAAAAAACGACGGCAAGCTCGGTTATGACAAGGTTCACACCGACCAAATTGAATGGTACGAAAAAAAAGCCGCTCAATTAAAGGCTGAAAACGGCGGAAAAACCGTGCCGTCCATCGTGTTTCAGCATATGCCCGTTCAGCAAGAGCTCGACGTTCTTAACGAAACGAACAAAAAAGGTGAAAATGTAATCGAATGCGGCAAAAAAATGTTTTCTTTCGGGGATTCACTCATTGAAGGCAGACTGCGCGAACGCCCCTGCCCGCCCGATGCAAGTCTTAACGCACGCGACCAACTTGAAAGCTGGAAACACATCGGTGATGTAAAAGCGGCCTTTTTCGGTCATGACCATGTGAATGATTTTCACATTCGCTATGATGGCATTGATTTATATCAAACCCTCGGCTGCGGATATTTCACTTACGGTAAAGAACACGGCGGACGACTGATAATTCTCGACGAAAATAATCCCGACATAATTGAAACGCAAACCATCGAAATTCCCCGAATTACAAATATAGAAACTGATAAATAAGGAACAGGGTTCTGACAAGGCAAGTAAGAGCTTGCTCAAAATCTCAATTCGATAATCGAGAAGGCATCGCTTTAACGGCGGTGCCTTCTTTTGCATAAAACAACACGGTGGATCCCTATCCGGAACCGCACCGTGTATGAATTTTGCAATTCGTTTTTATTCGGTGAAAAAGCTCTTTATTTCGCTTCTCACAATTCTAAAGAGACAACGTATCATCGGCCAAAGCATAGCCTTGAATGATTCGATTGTATTCTCCTCCAACGCAACCGCTCCGCTGGGTTCGCCACCGATTTTCGCCGCATCATTCGAATAAGCGGAAAGCCATGATATCATGCCGTTGGGATATGTAAGGGTCACGGCGTTGCCGTTTCCGTCAAAAGTCTCCATGTTATAATAATCACCGCACGAATATGTAAACATATCGTTTGCAACGGCAAACCATGCATGATGATTGCTCGAAGTTTTTGTGCCGTCGGGATAACATACCTGCCCGAAAACGGAAATTCGGCATTCTGACTTTACGGTTGATATAGACATCAACTTATCCCAAATATCGGCTGTATAGGTATGATAACCCGCAAGCACATCATACTTGCTCGCCGAAATCCATACAGGCATTGTGCCGAGTGTGGAAATCTCCTGCGTCGTAAATTCATGAGCCGGACAAATCGGGAAAGCCGCCGCAAAGAAATTCGGATAGCTTGCCGCCATTTTCAGTGTCATCTTTCCGCCCATAGAAAATCCGCCGATATAAATTCTCGTTATATCTATATTTGCAGAATTTTCAATTATGTATCCGTCAATTGCCGCTTTAAGCGGAACTATAAGCTCGTTTGACCAATACAAGCCGTCTTCTTCAAGCGAACGGGCGGCAAGCAAATACGCTCCGCCGCTTTCCTTAAATCTGCTTTGCAGCTCATCGCTCGCCCAAAGCGAAAAATTGTTCTGCTCAATCTGTGCTCCGGCATATTCACCCTCGCCCATACCGTGAAGCCAAATAACAAGCGGATATTTTTTTGCATCACCTTTTTCACACGGCGAATACGCAACATAATCTATACTTTTGCCGTTAACTTCGGGGCCTTTCCCCTGAACAAAAAGCTTTTTAAGCGTTTCGATATTGTCGGGGACCGTCTCTGCCGAAGCAAATGCACAGCAAGAAAAAGCAAATATCAGCGAAAGAAAGAGACATAAAAGCTTCTTCATATTCTTCCTCCGAATTATTTTGCCTTTTTTGCACGCTTTGCGGCTATGGCATCAACAACCTTGGGATATACGGCCTTTACAACGAAATATGCCGCAACAGCCCAAATTGCGCCCGAAATAAGACCGCCGATAACGTCCGTGCAATAATGAACATGAACATAGATTCTTGTGAATCCGATAAGCAATGCAAGAATAATTGCGGGTATTGACCATGCCTTATCCTTTTTATCAAGCGTAAGCAGAAGTGCAAGAGCGGGTGCGAAGCTTGACGAAGTATGACCCGAGGGGAACGAATAGCTCGTCAGCTTTTCAACAAAGTTGGGGAAATGATATTCCTGTGCCCATCTTGCGGCAAGCTCGGGATACTTGCTTATGCCCTCCCACGCAAGCAAATTATAGGGACGGGGTCTTGCAACAAGGCCTTTAAGTATCAGATTATTGCCGATACCCATAAATGCCATTGCAACAAGCATTACAACGCCTGCCTTACGTGTCTTTTTGGGAATGAGCATCAAAACGGAAAAAACTATCCAAAATGCTCCGTCGCCGAGGTTCGTGATGAAAACAACTATGGGCGTAAGCCAATCTGCCCAAATATGTTCCTCCACAAAAGTGAAAACGGATAAGTCAAAATTAAGTATCGCTTCCAAAGTATCATCCTTTCTTTTTTCTCTATTATCTCTTTTATTGCGGAAAATTTCAAGTGCTAATCGCAAAAAAGTTTAAAATTTTTTAAAAAATTTAAAAAGGGAGCCGTGCTTAACACAGCTCCCCCTCTTGACTGTTGAAATCAGTTCTCGGACTTCTTATCCTTCTTCGAAAGAACAACATTGACGATAATACCGAGAATAAGCGCGCAAGCAATCGAAGTAAGAGTAATCTGACCGATTTTAATTGCCATGCCGCCGATTCCCGCAATAAGAATCGTTGAAACAACAAAGAGGTTTCTGTTCTCGCCGAGGTCAACATCCTGAATCATTTTAAGACCGCTTACTGCGATAAAGCCGTAAAGTGTGATGCAAACGCCGCCCATAACGCAGGAGGGAATTGATGAAAGGAAGGTAACGAAGGGACCGAAGAAAGAAATAAGAATAGCAATTATTGCGGTTGCAAGAATGGTGACTACGGAAGCATTACCCGTGATAGCTACGCAACCGACGGACTCTCCGTATGTGGTGTTGGGGCAACCGCCGAAAAATGCGCCGCAGATAGAACCTACGCCGTCGCCCAAAAGAGTTCTGTGAAGACCGGGATCCTCAAGGAGCTCCTTGTCGATAATGGAAGAAAGGTTCTTGTGGTCGGCAATATGCTCTGCAAATACAACGAAAGCAACGGGAATATAAGCCACTGCAAGAGTTGCAATATACTGTGCATCAACCTCTTTGAAGCCCTTTGCCGCCTCAAGGAAGGTGAAGTCGGGAAGCCACTGCATTTCCTTGAAAATTGAGAAGTCGATTATTTGAAGTGTCTCATTACCGGTTGCAATTCCGATAACTGTGAACACCGTTGCGGTAAGATAACCTGCAAGAATACCGATAATAAAGGGAATAAGCTTTGCCATCTTCTTACCGTAAACAGAGGAGATTATAACTACAAAGAGGGTAACAAGGGCACAAGCAAAACCTATCCAACCCTTTGCGGTCATTTCATATGTAGAATCAACACTGTTTGCGAACTTAAGAGAATCACCGACAGCATTACCTGCAAGGGAAAGACCGATTATTGCAACAGTAGGTCCGATAACAACCGGAGGCATCAGCTTGTCTATCCATGCAACGCCCGCGAACTTTACGACAAGGGCGATTACAACATAAACAAGGCCCGCAAAAACCGCACCGATGATAAGTCCCGCATGACCTGCCGATACGGAAACCGCACCGCCGAAAGCGGCAAACATCGAGCCGATAAAGGCGAACGATGAGCCGAGGAAAACGGGGCTTCTGAACTTTGTGAAAAGAAGGTAGACTATCGTGCCGACACCTGCTCCGAAAAGAGCCGCCGACTGCGACATGCCGTTTCCGACAATTGACGGAACAGCGATTGTTGCCGCCAAAATTGCAAGAAGCTGCTGGAATGCGAAGACGATCAACTGACCGAACTTCGGCTTGTCTTTGACATTGTAAACGAGATTCATTTATATTGCCTCCTTAAAAATTTTACTGTTTTATCTTTATCGCAAAAGCGCTAAAGCCTATTTTTGCCATATTGAAACGCTCACTTCATTTTCATACGGCGGAGTCTTAACAACGATTACCTCATTTCGGGAGGTGGGAACATTTTTTCCTACATAGTCGGCTACTATCGGCAATTCCCTGTGTCCGCGATCTATAAGCGCGGCAAACTGTATTTTTGCGGGTCTGCCGAGAGAAATCAGTGCTTCCATTGCCGCTCTTGCGGTTCTTCCCGTATAAAGGACATCATCAACCATTATCACGGTTTTACCGGCAACAGAAAAATCTATGCGTGTTTCATTGAGCTTCGGCTGCTCAATGTCACCGCTCAAATCATCACGGTAGAGGGTTATGTCAAGATATCCTATTTCTACTTGCACATCAAGACTTTTAATTCTCGCCGCAAGAATGTCCGCAAGCGGTGCGCCGCGACGCATTATGCCGACAATGCACAGCTTTTCGCCATCACCGTTTCGCTCCACAATCTCGTGAGCTATTCTTGTGAGCGCTCTGCTGACCGCTTGGCAATCCATTAAATAGGACTTGAACTCCATGCCGACACCTTCCTAAAAAAAACGACCCCGTCCTCCGACAAGATCGCAAATCACCGTTCAATGTGCAAGCATGATTCTGTTACCAATCTTGTCGGCATCTCTGTACCG